>JBKPEE010000038.1:0-36637 GCA_046728235.1 Acidobacteriota bacterium | reverse complement strand
GATTAAACTCTGATGCGGCGGGCACAGCTGTCGTGCCTGACCGTAAGGGTGGGGCGATCGCCCACCCCAGCAAATTTGGAGTAACCCCAATGGCTAAACCTTCGTTAGTTGCCACCTTGTTAAGTCTCGTCATCACCGCGGGTGTGATCGCCCAGGACATTCCGGGCGGCGCCGGGGTGTTAATCGCCAGCGCCGATGTTGAAGCCAAGTTAGGCAAAGGAATCTTCACACCTGTGCAAAACAAGCCGCACGTGAACAAGGCTCCTGAGAAGAAAACTGTGGCCCGGGCGCATCCGCGCACAAATACGGCCGGCAACCGAAATTCCAACAACAACTCAGGCAACAACAGCGGCAACTCAGGCAATCGCAATAGCGGCGGCCCGGCGGTAATCGTGGACGCGGAGCGCTTTAACAAGCAGGGCGACGATCTTTTTGATGCCGGCAAGTACGACCAGGCCGCCACGGCATATCAACAAGCAATTAAGATGCGCCCGAATTACGCGGAGGCTTACCTGAATCTCGGCGAAACGTATTTCAATTTGCAACGATATGACGACGCCATCGCCGCGGATGACAAAGCGATCTCATTGAAGCTGGAATCGGCAGATGCATACCGGGCGCTCGGCCTCGCCCATTTACAAAAGAACGATCTACCCGATGCGGTGACGGCCCTCAAGCGTGCCTACGCGTTAAATTCTACTGACCCGGAAACGCGAAATGGTTTGAGCCTCGCTTACTATGATCAGGGCGTGGCGGCCTACAACGCGAACAACTATGACGAGGCCATAGCTCGTTACCAGGACGCAATCAGTATCAAGGGCGATTACGCCGAAGCTTACGACAATCTGGGCGATGCTTATCGTCGACTAAATAAGAATTCGGAGGCGGTTGACGCTTACAAGCATGCGGTCACGATTAAACCGGACATGTTGGAGACGCAAAGCAATCTGTCAACCATGTACGACGCGCTGGGTCGTTATCCCGAGGCTGTCGAGGCCTACAAGCAGGTAATCCGGCTAAAACCGGACGATGCCGAAGCCAACAACAACATGGGTTACGCCCTGGGCAAGAGCAAGCGCTGGTCGGAAGCAATCGCGGCGTTCCAGCGCGCGATTCAACTGAAGCCCGATTATGCCGAGGCTTACAGCAATCTGGGTTGGGCCTATAACAATATCGGAAACTACAGCGCGGCCGTCGAACCGCTCAAGAAAGCGATCCAATTAAAATCTTCCCTGCCTGAGGGCCATTTCAACATCGGCATTACCTTTACCCGGCTGAGCCAGCAGCAGCCCAATTCCTCGGAATACAAGCAACAGGCGCTGGCTGAATTTCAGCAGACGATTCAACTGAAGCCCGACTGGCCGGCGGCGCAGAATAATCTCGGCGTGGCCTACGGCAATCTGGGCAAATGGAAAGAGGCGGTTGCCGCTCACAGCGAAGCCGTCCGGTTAAAGCCGGACTATGCCGGTGCCTATTACAATCTGGGCGTGGATTATCTGATGACGGGGAACAAAAAAGCGGCTACGCAGCAATACGAGAAGCTGAAGCCGCTGAATCCGAATAACGCGAACGTTCTTTACCAGCAGATATATAAGAAACCGCCGCCAAAGTGATGGCGGGATACGAGTCAGAACCACCCGCGGTAGCGGGTGGGCCTTTAGTTCTGTACCACCCGCTACCGCGGGTGGTTCTGACCCGTCACAGTATATCCTGGGCGCGCAACGTAATAATTGTTGCAATCACCAGCCCGAAAAACATCACCATCAGCACAAACGGGTCGAGCAGGATGTTGCCCCACGGATGCAGGAAATTGATATAGCCGCTTAAATCATCAGGAATTTTTTCCGCCGCGGGTACCTTGGGAGCCTCGCCTAACTTCGGAGCATCAGGCTTTTTCAGGTTCGGATTGTAAGGCGCCTGTTCCAGATAGGACTTCATCTTGTTCTCATAGTCCTTCATCTTGTCATCGGCGTCGTGCTTATAATTCTCAATATCCCGGCGCGCGTTCTCGATATTCTGATCGTTTAAGTCCTGGACGTGCTTGTATAACCCGCGTCCCTCGTTAGCGCTCTTAGGGTCAGAACCTGCTTCATCGAGCGTATCAAGTGTCGAGAACCGTTTGATTCCATCGAACGCCCACGCGGCCGGCATGGCCGTGGAAATCACGCGCGCGGTATTCTGCGGTACGCCGACCAGCCCCGAAAACAGGATCTGCGGAATCAGGATTAGCGGGACCATGCTGGTGGCCATCTCAGAGGTTTTGACCACCGCAGAGACGAACAGACCCAGCGCCAGGCCAACCATCGCCGTGATCAAAACAATCGTGAGCTGTGGGATGGCCCAACCGGGCACCTTCATCAGCCCGATGTAATGAAGAAACTTCAAACAACCGTAAAGAAAGATGCATTGCAGTGAGACTATGAAAGCCAGCACGAAAAGTTTCGACCCCACGTACGGCAACAGCCGTAAATTCACCATGCGCTCGCGGGTGTAAACGGCGCGCTCGCGAATAATCTCGCGCGATGATACTGAGGTCCCGAACCAAATCGCGACCAGGGCCAGAACGAAATAGGGAAAGTCGCGCGGACCATCATTGGGCACCACCAGGTAGGTGAGCAACGCAATGATCGGCGCCTGCCCAAACAAGATCAGTAGATTGAATTTGTCACGCGTGAGCACCTCGAAATAGCGCCGCGTCAGCGTGCCCCACTGACGCACCGTATCGATGACTCCCATGCGCCGCTTGGGCGGAGCGGCGGCCCGCCCGTCGCGCGGCAACACGCTCAGCGGATCAATTACGTTGTGGCGGTACTGTTCAGTGGTCTGAAACTTTTTCTTCCACTCTTCAGCAACCCGTTCAGAGATTTGCTCGCGCTGCTGCTTGTATGCGCTCTTCTGCCCCTTCGTGGCGTTGGGTGGCAACGGCGGGAGGGCGGCAATTTGCTGCTCGATTGGCGCTTCCAGTTTGTCATAAAGATCTTTAAAGCTCTCGGCCTTGACATGGGCCAGAGCCTCCTGCGGCGCGCCATAGAAAACCAGCTTGCCGCGCATCAGCACCACGATCTTGTCGAAGAGCTTCACATTCTCCATCGCATGCGTCGTGAGAATGACCGTGCGGCCGCTCTCCGCGATCTGGCGGAAGAGCTTCATGATCTTTTCTTCGGTCGCGGGATCCAGACCGGAGGTCGGCTCGTCGAGAAAGATCACCGAGGGTTTGGTGATTAGTTCGACAGCGATCGAGACGCGCTTGCGCTGGCCACCGGACAGTTGCGAGATGGCCACGTCGCGGCGTTCGGACAGGCCCGTCACGTCCATGACCTCATTGACGATTTGATCGATCTCACGACGCGACACGTCGCGCGACAGACGCAAGCGCGCGACGTAATAGAGCGTGCGATAGACCGTCAGCTCGCGATGGATGATGTCATCCTGAGGAACGTAACCGATCGACTGTTTCAGCGAGTCAAGATGGCGATAAAGATCGAGGTTGTTGATGAGCACGTAACCGCTGGTCGCCGGTCGCATGCCGTTCAGCGAATCCATCAGCGTCGATTTGCCGGCGCCCGATGGACCCAGCAAACCCACAAACTCGTTTGGTTGAATCGTCAACCCCACATCGTCGAGCAGCCGGATCGTGCCGCCGCCGGACCGGTTCTTGACGACTTTCGCGATATTGATGCAGTCGATACGAGTTTTTGATCGCGTGTCGTAAACGGCGACACCCTGGGCGGCGTCGGCTTGCAAAACGAATGGGCCGATCTGAATGACATCAGACAGTTGCACGTTCCGCCGGCCGCTGATGCGCTCACCGTTCACGTACACGCCGTTCGTGGATCCCGTATCCTCAACTGCGACACTTCCATTCGTGCGGACAAATCGCGCGTGACGATTCGAGATCTGCAAGCCGTCCAAACGCACGTCGCTGTCGGGCGCGCGGCCGACGGACAGCTGCGGCCGCGATGCAAACGAAAGGCGCGCAAGCAGCTGTGGCTGCGTCCCCACCGGCGGCTGAGTTGGATGCAAAGAGCCGGACGTCGAAACGATGGTTTGCCGTTGGGCCATGGCCGCGATTTGGCCAAAGGCGGCTGGAATTGCCTGCTGGCTGGGCGTTGGCGCGCCCGGTTGGACCACTCGGTGCGCCGGAGCGGGATGCGCCGGATCGATTAAACGCAAGCGCGGGCCGCCAACTCCCAGCTGGATGCCATCGCCGTCAAACAACGCGACGGTTTCAGTTATGCGCTGGCCATTGACCAGAGTCCCATTGAAGCTGCGCAGATCCGTAATCGCGTATTGCCCGTCATGCGATTTGATTTCCGCGTGGCGGCGAGAAACCACCGCGGCATCCGCGTCAATTACCACTTCGCCCTCAGGGTCGCGGCCCAATCGCGTCACTTCGCGATTCAATTCGATGCGTAGAGTTTGCTCGGTGTGACTTTGCTCGAGCTCCACATAGGCTGGTGTCCGGGCAGACGGTCTGGGCGGTGGAGGTGGGACTGGTATTCGCGGCGGCGTCGGCGCCAGATTCGCCGCGGCGCTGTCGTAGACCGTTTCCATGCGCCGCATCTCACCGCGCGCCGGTGCCGCATCTTCCACCGTTGATTGCTCAATACTAACGACGCGCAGGATGGGACCACCGGCGCCAAGTTGTACGTGCGCTCCAACTCGCACTTCGACCGGCGCGCCGATTCTTTCGCCATTTACAAACGTCCCAAAGCGGGAGTTCGCGTCGCACACCGTACAGCGGCCGTCGCCGAGGCGGAACTCAGCGTGCTTGCGCGAAACCATCGGCCACTGGTCCTGGGAAAAGAAGTAATGGCAGACTGCGGGGTCGCGACCCACCAGCACAACATCGCCGGTGAAGGCGCGCTCACCGTAGATTTGGCCGCTGCGATCTTCTGCAAGAACTAGCTTCATCCATGTCAGAAGCCCGACCGTGAGGGAGGGCTATTTTGAACTTGAAGTATGTCGTGGCGGTCAGTTGCCCGGCAATCGAATCCGGGTGGTCGGGCCGGCTGACACTTACTTACCAAACCTGAACGATTCCAGCATCATCGGCAGCTCGCCTTTTTGGCCAACGTCACTGACCGACTTCACCTCAGGCGCCAGAGAACTCGCCAGCATCAAGAGAGTGACGCCTCTGGTGCCCTCAAGGGGAGGCACAAACATAACGCGACCCCAAATCTTCACGTCGCCCCGCTCGGTGTTGCGAAACATGCCGGTGAAATGAAATTCGTATGCATCGTAAGGACCCGCTTTGGCCGGCCCCTCAGATACTTTCTGGTACTCGGGATATGTTTTAGCAAATTGGGCGCTGCGCTCGGTTACCAGGTGGGCGTAAGAAGCTTCATCGGTCTCTTTCGAGCCGGTTGAGCCGTACCAGCCGACCGCGAAGATCTCCTGCGGTGCATCCGGCGCCAGTTGACTCTGCACTTTGGCGAAGTTGGTCGAACTAGCGGTGCCCGCTTCCGGGTCTTTGTGCCAACTCTTTGGATAGTAGAACGAAAACTCGACGAAATGCTCCGCCAATTTTCCCGTGAGCTTCGCATTTGAGTTCACGAACTGCACCGCATTAGCAGGAGGCGAATACGGCGGCACCTCAATCCTGGGGGTCTCAGGAGTTTTATTCCCCACATCGGGAGTGCTCACGACGTTTGGAGTTGGCTGCGGACGGCGCGGCTCAAGTCCGGCGATGTGCTTCTTTTCCAACATCGGTCTAAGCACAAAGAAATAGCCTGCCACCGCTCCGCCCGCGCCCAGGAGCAACAGCACAAACAGAATTCCGAGTATTAGCGGCAGCTTCGATTTATTCTTTCGCGGCTGAACTCGCTGAGCAGCAGCAGCTGCGGCAGCTGCCTGTGCGGAGGGCGGCGGCAGGGTCACCTGGCCGGCTTCACTTGCAGCGGATGAAGACGCGGTTTGAGCCGAAGATTCCTGAGGCGGTGGTGGCGGAGGTGTAGTCGCCGCAGATGACTCTGCTGCCGACGGCGTCGCGGGTGGCGGCGTGGCAGCTGGCGGCGCAGCGGTGACAGGTGTTGTCGTCGTAGGCGGTGCGGCAGACAAAGGCGCTACGGGTGGCGGCGCTTCAGCTGGCGGCGGAACTGGCGCAGGTGTTGTCGCAGGCGGCGCTGTCGAGGTTGCCGCCGGCGTGGATGGCGGTGCCGCTGGCGGATTGACTACCTGCTGACTGGGCGGCGTCGCCGGAGTTGTCGACTGTGGCGTCGACACGGCCGTCTTGTACGGATCAAAGCTGTTGCCCGACATGCGCGGCAACTCCCTCGAAATTACTTTCGTGACTTCGGCATCAAGTTGTTCCGAATCGATGCGTACCGTCTCTCCCTGCCCTACATCGGCAGCACGCACAGCAACCAGGGACGTACCATCTTGCGTACAGAATTTTTGCTTATCGTTCGCGTAGGTGCGATTGCACGAGGGACATTGCTTCATTTTGGTTTGTCTCGCAGAGTTAAGAAGTTGCCTTCGCGCGCGCGGCCGCGAGTTTCGTTTGCAGGTCTGCGTTGTTGGGATCGATTTGCAAACCGCGGGAGTATGCACGCACGGCGTCCCTCGCCCGCCCGGCTTTCATGTAACCGTCGCCGACGCCGGCAAAACCAAACATGCCGGTTAGTTGTTTGCGATCGGCCTCAGACGCCAACCCGGCTGCCTGATCGTAAGTCCGGAAAGCATCGTCGTAACGTTCCAGGCCCAGGTAGCACCGTCCCAAAATGCTGCGGGCAGCGAAGAGCTTTGGGCTCGCCTCAATCGCCTGCTTCAGAACCGGCTCGGCATCCGCGTACTTGCCGCTGGCCGATAGGAATCGTCCCAGCAGGAACAGCGCGCCAGGATTGCGCGGGTCCATCGTCAAAGCCCGGCGCAACACCGGTTCAGAATCCGGCCAGGCACCTTCTGATTGCATCGCATCGGCGATCAGCACCAGCGTCGGCGCATCTTTGGCCTGCTCGACGGCGGCTTTGTAAATCGGCTCGGCTTCAGCCGACCGGTTAAGCCTTCGCAGCACGCGCGCGAGATGCACCCGCGCCACTACAAAATTAGGATCCAGTTCGACCGCATGACGAAACTTCGCCTCGGTGTCCGCGTTGACGATGCCGCGAGCGAACATGGCCACGCCGAGTCTATCGAAGGCTACCGCGTTGTTTGGCTGTAACTGCGTCGCGCGCGTGGCGTAATACTCGGCGTCCGACAAACGCTTTGCGTTGGCGCCGCCACTACGCGGTTGGACCAGCACGAAACTCAGTGCCGTTAAGACATCTGGATTGGTCGCGGCGTATTCAAAAGCTTTTCGATAAGCGTCCTCCGCGTCGTCCCATCTTTGCTGATCGACGAACACATTGCCGAGACCGTAGAAAGCCCGCGCGTCATGCGGCTTCAGAGTCACGGCCGCGCGATAAGCAGATTCGGCCGACGGAAACTTACGCGCGTCGCGCGCCTCGTTGCCATCCGACAGATCGTCCTGATACTTCTCTTCCATTTCTGCAGGGGTCAAAGTCGGACGAGGTGGCCTTTTGGGATTGCTGCTCCTTTTGGCCTCAGGATTTTTGGGACGAAAAATTCCGGCGCCGCCGACAAGATCCCCCCCTGTCTCCTGAGCGGGCGCCAGCGCAGCGCTGAATGCCAGACAAAGGCAAATCGCCGCCAGTCGGGGAAACAGCGCGTTGCTTGGTACGAACATTTGGTCCTCCGCTTTATTGCTTAATGAAAACCCGGTCTCCACGAACGAACACAGCTTCCGGGACCTGCGCGGTGATTTTGAGGAAAGCGGCGGGTGAAAGCAAGCGAGGTGAGGCGAAATGCTAAGCGCCGCCCTTAACCAGACGAAATCCCAGAACCTGGTCCTTATAATTCGGAGCGACCCAGGTTCGCATCGTACTGCTTACCGGGCCGGGAGGAAACGAGCCCTTAACGGAGCTGGCATAGCAACCACCCCGAATCATGATCCAATCCTTGTATTGGGCCAATCGCTTATCCGGATCACCGCCATAGCGCGATGCTTTGGATGATGTCCACTCCCAAACATTACCGACCAGATCTACTACACCCCAGCTGTTCATCCCCCGCGGATATGTGCCCACCGCCTGCGGTGCGCCGACGCCGGCCTCCTGGGTCGCGGCGCGACCTGCTTCCCAGGTGTTGCCCCAGGGATACAAATTATCCTTCTCGCCATTGCGCGCCGCGTATTCCCATTCCTCTTCGGTCGGCAGACGATAATTCACCCCGTCGCGCTTGGACCGCCAGGCGGCAAATTCGACCGCATCTTCGTAAGAAACATCTGAGACCGGCAACAATTCCTGGCCCACGGGCGGCCTAATGCTGCCCCACTGCTCCGGCGGCGCATGATTGGTCTGCTTTACAAACTGCGCATATTCGGCATTCGTTACTTCGGTCTTATCCATCTCAAAGTCGCCTATCGTGACGGCATGTGCCGGCACCTCCGTGGGTGGACCGTCGTTTCGACCCATTTGAAATTTGCCGCCACTGATTTCCATCAAATTAGGTTTTATCGGGACGTCCGCAGGATCAATTGGCGGCTTCGCGGGGCCAACGATAGAAGTACCTCGCGATTTGTAAATGAAGTAACCACCCACCCCTCCGCCCGCAAGCAGCACAATCAGGACCACCGCAGCGATCGGCACCGCGGCTGATCGTTTCCTGGGCGCGATAGCGACATCCCTACGCGGAAACGGTTGCGCCGCTGTGCCGGCAAAACTGTTGCTGCCGGTAATCACCCCGGGATGTTGAATGTGGGTCACTTCGGCATCGACGCCGCCGCCCGTTTTTGGCGACATGGTCGACGCCAGTTGCGTCAATTTTTCTTCAAGTACTTTGGTCTGCGCGGCGACAATCTCTTCAAGATGTTTGCGCTCTTTCTCGCGCGCCGCTTCTTCCGCCTGTCGTCTCTGCTCTTCCGCCCTGGCTCGCTCAGCCTCTTCCTGTTCCAGCCGTTGCCTGGCCGCAGCTTCGCGCGCCAGTTCGCGCTGCGCGAACAGCGTCTTGTGTTCCTCTTCGGCCAAAGCCGCGGCGCTGATTGTTCCCGCCATCGGATCGAAGGCGGTAGTCGAGCCCGGCGGCACGGTCGTGGCCGGGGGTGGAGTTAGAAGTGTCTTGGAAGGATCAATTGGTTGTGCATCGGCGGTCCGCTTTAGTTGCGCGCTGGCTGAAGTCATCGCTTCGCGCAATTCTCTCGAGAATTCGTCCGCCGATCCGATGCGGTGAGGAGGCTCTTTCTCCAACGCATGCCGCACGACGGCTTCGATCTGCGGCGGGACTTCGACGCCCTTCGAAGCCAGTGACGGAACTTCCGACGTCAGATGTTTCTTCATGATCGAAGGTATCGAGCTGCCCTTGAAAGGCACTTCGCCGCAAAGCATCTGGTAGAACATCACGCCCAGGCTATAAACATCAGCGCGAGCGTCGGGCGGTTCGTCGGACCACTGCTCAGGCGCCATGTAAAAAGGCGAGCCCATGAGGCCGGTTGTCTGCGCGGCGATGAACGAACCAAGCAGTTCGCCGGACTTAATCTTTGCCAATCCGAAGTCGAGAATCTTCACACCTTCCGAGATTGGCATGTCATCGCAGATCATTACGTTCAGCGGCTTCAGATCGCGGTGGACGATTCCCTGCCGGTGGGCCGCAGCGATGCCGGCGCAGATCGGCTGCATCAGTTCGAAGGCGCGCAACGGCGACATGGCGCCTTCCTCGGCCATCACGTCCTGCAGAGATTTACCCTGCACGAATTCCATCACCAGGAAAGGCATCGTGCCGCGCACCACACCAAAGTCGGTGACCGCAATTATGTTCTGGTGCCGGATTGCCGCTGCCGCCAGCGCTTCCTGGCGAAAGCGAGTAACGAGATTCGGATCGTTGCCTACCAGATCGGGAAGAATGATCTTAATGGCGTGGGCAGTTTTCAGAAAGATGTGCCTGGCTTTATAGACGACGCCCATGCCGCCCTGGCCCAGCCGTTTTTCCAGCTGGTAGCGCCCGTCGAGGATCGGCTCGCCGCTGATGGATGACGCCGTTGCGGCACCGTCATCCGGGCAATGCAGTATGTCATCGGGGAAACAACTGCGACAGGTTGGGCATTCTCTCATTCGCTGGTTCTATTACACGGGGGATCCCGAGCGACTCTCAGTTTTCGCCAGGGATTTTAGCGGGTGCCGTGCGAGCAAGCAAGGATCGACTGGAGCGCAACCGTCCCGGTTGCCCCTTAGCCTCCGGCAGTTCGCGCTTCGCGCTCATGGCAAGCGTGACGCTTGCGCTCCAGTTATTTCACCACCACGTTCACCAGCCGCTGCGGCACAACTATTACTTTCACGACTTTGTGGCCGTCGATGAAGCTTTGCACCTTTCCATCGGCCAGGGCGAGCGTCCGTAAATCTTCTTCCGTGACGTCCGGCGCCACGACCACGCGGGAACGCAGTTTGCCGTTGACCTGTATCGGAATCTCCAGTTCTTCCTTCTTAGCCAACTCCGGATCGGTCACTGGCCAGGCGACGCCTAGCAACAAACCACCTTCATGGCCCAAACCTTCCCACATCTCTTCGGCCACGTGCGGAGAGAAAGGCGCCAGCATGACGACCAGCGCCGCGATCGCTTCACGCACCGCGAACACGTCCACCTCAGAAGCCGAGGGAGGATCCGAATTGAATTCGCCGATGGCATTCAACAATTCCATCAGCGCGGCCACATTCGTATTCAGATCGAGTTTGTCGAAATCAGCAGTTACCCGCGCGATTGTTTGGTGCGTCTTGCGCCGCAGCGCGCGCGCGGCGTCGCTAAAGTCGATAGGCACGCCTCCGGAAGGCTCGGCAGGCGGGACGGCGGCGAACCGTCCACGCCACTTATAAACCGTGGTCCACACGCGCCGCAGGAAGCGAACCGCGCCCTCTATTCCCGTCTCTGACCAGCGCAGTTCGTTTTCCACCGGCGCCGCAAACAAGACAAACAGGCGCGTCGCGTCAGCGCCGAAGGCTGCGATCATCTCGTCGGGATCGACACCGTTGCCGAGTGATTTCGACATCGCCTTATACTCGTCGCTGCCTTCCACACGATTAGTCACCATGCCCTGCGTCAGCAGGCGCTTCACCGGCTCGTTGAATTTCACCAGGCCCATGTCGCGCATCACTTTGTTCCAGAAGCGCGTGTAGATCAGGTGCATCACCGCGTGCGAGTCGCCGCCAATGTATTGATCGACCGGTGTCCACTTCCCTGCAATAGCCGGATCAAACGGCACACGATCGTTGCGCGGATCGGTGTAGCGGAAGAAGTACCAGGACGAGTCGACAAACGTGTCCATGGTGTCGGTCTCGCGCTTAGCCGGCTGCCCGCACTTCGGGCAATCGACGTTCACGAATTCGGGCACGCCTTTCAGAGGCGACTCACCGGTACCCGTAAATTGCGCTTTCTCAGGAAGCATTACCGGCAAATCCTTCTCCGGCACCGCCACCATCCCACAGTCAGGGCAATAGACGATCGGAATCGGCGCGCCCCAGAACCTCTGGCGGGAGATTCCCCAGTCGCGCAAACGATACGTGACCGCCGGGCCACCAAATTTTTTCTCCCCGGCATAGTCGGCCATTTCGCGCAAGGCGTCCGGTGAAAGCTTGCCGCTCCATGCGCCGCTGTTAACCAGCACGCCATATGCGGTGAACGCGTTCTTCATCTCGATCGACTGGTCACCGCCCGGCGCCTGATCGGGAGGCTCGCTTTGTTGTCCATGCACAACCGGCGCGATGACCTGGCGGATGGGCAGCGTATATTTCTGCGCGAATTCAAAATCGCGTTCGTCATGCGCCGGCACACTCATCACCGCTCCGGCGCCATAGTCCATCAGCACATAGTTCGCCACCCAAATGGGCAACAGCTCGCCATTAAAAGGATTGACTGCCAGGCGGCCCGTGTTGATGCCCAGTTTCTCTTCCTCCGCGGCCGATTCCTCGGTTTTGATCGCGCGCGCAGCTTTCACTTGATCAGCGAAAGCCATGACCTGATCCTTCAATGCAGAGTCTTCCAGAGTTTTCGCCAGGACAGGATGTTCGGCGGCCACTACGATCGCTGTCGCGCCAAAGATCGTATCGATGCGAGTGGTAAACACCCGAATCTTTTCATCCGTGTCTTTGACTCTGAAATCGATGTAGGCGCCTTCGCTACGGCCCACCCAATCGCGTTGCCGCTTCAGGACCTTTTCCGGCCAGCCGCTTTCGATCTCGTCAATGTCTTTGACCAACTGCTCGGCGTAATTAGTGATGCGCAGATACCATTGCTCGATCTCTTTTTTCGTGACCTGCGCGCCGCAGCGCCAGCAAATTCCTCCAGATGACTGCTCATTCGACAGCACAGTTTCTTCGTTCGGGCACCAGTTGACCGCGGACGTGCGTTTATAAGCCAGACCGCGCTCCAACATCTGTAGAAAGAACCACTGGTCCCATTTGTAATAGTCGGGACGATGCGCGGCGATCTCGCGCGACCAGTCATAGCTGATCCCGAGGCGTTGCATCTGGCCTTTCATGTGCGCGATGTTTTCTTCGGTCCATTCGCGCGGCTGAATGCCGCGTTTGATGGCCGCCTGCTCGGCCGGCTGGCCAAAGCTGTCCCAGCCGATCGGATGCAGCACATTGAAGCCGCGCAGCCGTTTGTACCAGGCGAGCGCGTCGCCGATCGCATAATTCCGCACGTGGCCCATGTGCAGAAAGCCGGAAGGGTAGGGCAACATCTCGAGGGCATAAAATTTTGGCCGCTCGTCATCATCGCGCGCCACAAACGCGCGCCCGTCGGCCCAGCGCTTTTGCCACTTCTCTTCGATTTTCTCGGGATAATATTTCTCGTCCATAAGTCGCAATGTATTTGGGAAAATGCTTTTATCCTGGACTGCGGATCGCGTGAAAAGCTATTAAAGCATTTCAGCCCGCGACCGCCTAACTCTGATTTGTTTGGATTTGCGCCGCTTCGCCACGCCAGAGCTTGACCGCTCAGCGCGAGAGCGGCGACGTAAGGATGAGAGTGTAGATTATAAGACTGCGAAACATTAGCCTGACCCGTCCAATTTAGTCTTCAGTTTAGCCGGGATTGACGATCGCGTCAAAGATTTAGGAGCGCGGTAGTGGTTCAGTTCGACGTGGCAATGCCTCGACGCGTAGCGTCGACATGACCTTAGCCCGGCTCTTTAGAGCCGGGAAAAACGTCAACAGAATTACCGCGTCGCGTCAGCGACGCTTGAATTGCGCCACCGTTCAGCCGTCGCTGACGCGACGGGATCACCTGCGGACGAAGGATCCGGCGTTAAAACACCGCGGTACAGTCATGCCGACGCTACGCGTCGAAAGCGATTGAGCAATGAACCAATACCGCGCGATGATTCGGTGTTAGTTGTGGCTGGCTTGGAAGAGACTTGGGTTACCGGGAGGACGCGAAGACCGATTCGCCTGCGGTGGCCCCGGAGCTCGCCTTACGCTTCCACGAATGATCGCAACATCTGCAAGTTCTTCAAATCGGCTTTCGGATCGTCGTAAGGCGTCTCTAAAATAAAAGCCGCATGGGCCAGTTGCGGATGTTGTGCAAAGCGACGGAGCGCTGCCCGCCCAATATGTCCTTCGCCGATGTGCCAGTGCCGATCGACTCGTGAGTTGTAAGGTGCTTTCGAGTCGTTGAAATGTACCGCGCGCACATTCTTTATTCCGACGCTCTTTTTGATTATGGCCAGCGTCGCTTCAAGACCATCGGGTTCACGAATGTCATAGCCGGCCGTGAAGGAATGCGCGGTATCGACGCAAACGCCGAGCGGCAGTTTCGGACACGCTTTCATAATTGCCCGCAAATGTTCGAAGCGATGACCGATGCATTCGCCCTGGCCCGCAGTGTTCTCGAGCAGGATCCGAAGCTTCCCGAAGCGCAAACCTTTGCAGGCGAGTTGCAGGCTGAGCGCGCAAATCTCCAGCGCATCGGCTTCGGGACAACCGCGCGCGCTGCCGGGATGCACCACCAGGTAATCGGCTCCGAGCGCGATTGCCCGCTCGACTTCCTCGCGGAAAGAATCGATCGACTTCAGCAGAATGATCTCATCAGCTGCCGATAAGTTGATCAGATAATTTGCGTGAATCAGGACGGGAGAAAGCTGCGTTTGCCGACGTGTCCGGCGAAACAGATCGATTGATTCTTTGGTCAGCGGCTTGGCTTTCCAGCCGCGCGGATTTCGTGAGAAAAGCTGAACCGCATCACAGCCGGTTTCTTTGGCGATGATGAGAGCGTGATGTAGCCCATGTTTGATCGGAGCGTGGAAGCCGATGCGAGGGCCTCTGGATTGTTTCATTGACTCATTGGTTGGCGACGGAGTCAGTGGATCACTTCATCCATAACCCGCAGCATGTTCCCACCCAGAATCTTGTCTATATCGCTTTCTGAATAGCCGCGCTTCAACAGTTCTTTGGTGAGATTCGGCAAGTCGGCGACGGAACTCAAATCAGCCGGGACGGCCTGGACCCCATCAAAATCCGATCCGATGCCCACGTGATCGATTCCCACCAGCTTCACGATGTGATCGATATGATCCACCACCCGCGAGACGTACACCGGCGGCAAGCGTTGCAAATACTCCTGAGCGCGCACCCGATCGCGCGCCAGCTTTTTGTGAGCAGCGTAGCCTGGCTCTTCATCAGAAGCGCGCTGGACCAGCGCGGCGATCTCGCCGTCAACCTTCTTCTTCTTTTCTGAATAGCCCGGTTCGATATGTTCAGGATAAAAGATGACGTTGACCACGCCTCCGGTTTTTGCCAGCGCGACGATCATGTCGTCAGTGAGGTTGCGGGGCACGTCGGTGATGGCGCGACAGCCGGAATGCGTGGCGATCACCGGCTGGGTCGAAGTGTTGACGATGTCCCAGAACGCTTTGTCGGAAAGATGCGAGACATCGACCATCATGCCCAGGCGATTCATCTCGCGAATCACTAGCTTGCCAAATTCCGTTAGCCCGCGCGTCTTGCCTATTTCATCGCCTGACGATCCCGCCCAGTCGGTGCTCACGCTCCAGGCCCCTGACATATAACGCACACCCATCTGGTAATAGCGCGCGACATTCTCGATCTTGTTATCGACTGCGTAGCCGCCTTCGAGGCCCATCAGGGCGGCGATCTTGCCGCTGGCGGCGATCCGTTTGATGTCATCCGCTGTCGTCGCCAGTTCCCAGGTTTCCGGGTGCCTGGCCGCCAAATTGCGCACGGCTTCGATCTGAATGTCGGCGCGGTTTATGGCGCTGGGGCCGCCGCCGCCAAACAGATCCGGATCTACCCAGATGGAAAAGAACTGCGCGTCGAGCCCGCCCGCTTTGGCCCGGACCGCATCAAGATGTCCATCGGAAAGCTGCCGTTGTAAATCCACATTTTCATCAACCAGCCTCTGGGTCGTGTCAGCGTGCATGTCAACGATAATCGCGCGTTGATGAATAGACCGCGCATCTGTCGGCAGAGAAGCACTCTCAGGTTTATTGGTCATTGACTTGTTGGCAGTGCGGCAATTTACCAGCAGGATTCCAAACAGCGCGACAGTCAGAAACTTTACGACGATCGCGCGACAGAGAAGCATACTTTGAAAGGCCGTTTTTCGCCTCAGCTATATTAAAAGGAAAGATCATACTGAATCCTACGAACGCTTCTGTTCTTAATCAAGCAGCAGTTAGTTCGACGACTGACAGGAGCGCAAGCGTCTCGCTTGCAATGAGCGCAAACCGCAGGCTCGAAAGAGCAACCGCGCTCCAGTCGGGCCGCGATCGGACTCAGTTCGTGTGAGCTCCTGGATTGCAATAGCTATCGGAAAAAATGATCGACGAAATCACAACCGAATACTCAAGAAAATGGCTGCTTTGTATTTTGCTTATATCATTTGATTTAGGCGCTCCTTGATCCGGTGGGATCGGAGTGAGACGTGTAAATTCGAAGTGATCTTAATCACCGCAAAAAACGTATTGAATTTGTACGATCATTAGGAGTTTCTTAAGCATAGTGTCATGTTGCAAACCTCGACGAACTTAGAGTATGGTGCCTTGTCAAATTCACCCTGTACGACCCCGTCGAGACTAATCTCCAAAGGAGAATCGGAATATGTACTCAGTAAGCGCCAAGGGAAAAGATGTGGCAACGCCGCGCATTTGTGACGTGGTGTGGCACGACGGCGAGTTCATCAAATGGGAAGACGCGCGCGTACACGTAATGTCGCACGTTCTCCATTATGGCTCCAGCGTGTTTGAAGGCATTCGCTGTTACAAGACTCAGCGGGGCCCGGCCATCTTTCGCCTGCGCGAGCACATGCAACGATTTTTGAATTCCGCCAAGGTCTATCGCATGGACCATGACTGGAACATCGACGAGTTTTGTGATGCGTCGGTTGAGCTGGTCCGTCGCAGTGGGTTGGACCAATGCTACATCCGCCCCATTCTCTTCCGTAGCCTGGATGAAGAGCATCCGGCATTTGGCGTGAATCCGTTCCCGAATCCGCTGGCTTGCTATATCGGCGCCTGGGACTGGGGCAAGTATCTCGGCGACGAGGCGATCGAGAAGGGCGTCGATGTTTGCGTCTCGAGCTGGAACCGCCTGACACCGAATTCGCTGCCCGCCATGGCTAAGAGCGGCGCGAATTACATGAATTCGCAACTGATCAAGATGGAAGCGCTGGTCAACGGCTTTGCCGAAGGCATCGCGCTCGATGATCGCGGTTATGTCTCGGAAGGCTCCGGCGAAAATATCTTTGTCGTCAGCAACGGGATCGTCAATACTCCGCCGTTGTCCTCTTCGGTACTGCCGGGAATAACTCGTGACAGTGTGATCAAGATTTGCGGCGAGCTGGGCCTCACGATTAAAGAGCGAGCGATTCAGCGCGCGGCGCTTTACGTCGCCGACGAATTATTCTTCAGCGGCACTGCCGCCGAGATTACGCCGATCCGCTCGGTTGACCGGATCACGATCGGCAACGGTCAGCGCGGCGAAATCACGGCGCAGATTCAGAAAATGTTCTTCGAGATTACCGCGGGTGAGCGTCAGGCGCCGGGCGAGTGGCTCACCTACGTCCACGAGGAAACCCAAACCGGCAACAATGGTTTTAAAGGCGAGCAGGTGGCGGCTTCTTCCAAACCCGTGGTCGAGCCTGCGACTAAATTGCAAGCCGCCGGGATCAAGTAGTCAAATCCCGATACATCGGGCCAGGCAGTTTCAAAAGGCGACGCCACCACGTCGCCTTTTGATTGGCACGCAAGCGTCTCACCGGCACGAATGCTTTTGCGTCCGTGTCGTGCCATAGGCGCTCAATGTTTACAGAACATCCAGCGCCTTTGCCTCAAAAGTCAGATCGAGCTCTCTGTCAGAAGTGCTCCGTTCGTGTTGCTTCGTGTGTCTTCGTGGATCGTCCTTCTTTCCCGAACTAACAGAAACGGTCCACGAAATCACACGAAACTACACGAAACTCATTACCACATTTAACCGACTTTTGAGACAAAGCCTCCCGCGCAAATACGTCACAAACCTCCTTTAGGAGCGCAATGTTTGGTAGAGTATCTCGCTCCTGGCGCAGCGAGCGCAGCGGCCCATCGTTTGGATCTGCAGTTAATCGAAAACAGCCACTCAAGTCGAAATGGAAAATCCGAGTGTCATCGCGTATTACATTTGAGGAAGTCGATCCACGAAATCACATCGTGCACTCCAGCTCGTCAGCTCGCGCGTCTTCGCGACGCAAATTTTTAAAGGTTGCCGGATTCGGCGGTCTTGGTCTTGCTCTTCCACGACGTGAGCTCGCGCGCGCTCTGACACGGCAGAACACGGAGTTGCTCGTCTATGTCGGCACCTATACTACCGGCAAAAGCGAAGGCATCTATCGTTATCGGTTGAATGTTTCTTCCGGAGAGTTAATGCTTGCCGGCACGACCAGCCCCGTCGTTAATCCCTCTTTTCTTTCTCTCTCGCCCGATGAGCGTTATCTCTATGCCGTGAACGAAGTCGATCAGTTCGCAGGTGCGAAAAGCGGAACTGTCAGCGCTTTTGCTGTGGATCAAAAAACAGGCGCCTTGCGCCTCCTGAACCAACAATCATCACTGGGTAGTAGCCCATGTTACGTAGAGGTAGATGCTCACGCCAGGTTCATCCTTGCGGCAAATTATGGTGGCGGCAACGTTTCAGTTTTTGCGGTGCAGCGCGACGGCAGCCTGGGCCCAGCGACCGTTATGCATCAGGGCCGTGGCTCGGGCCCCAATCGAGAGCGTCAGGAAGCTCCCCATGCTCACTGTATAGTCCTTGACCGACCAAACCGGTTTGCCTATTCATGCGATCTCGGCACAGACAGAATTATGGTTTTTCGTTTCGACAATCGAAGCGGAAAGTTGCTGCCCGCCGAGCAACCATTTGTCGAGCTAAAACCAGGCGCCGGCCCGCGCCACTTTGTCATTCATCCGACCGGAGAATACGCATTTGTAATCAACGAACTTCATTCAACAGTGACGGCATTCGCGCGCGATCAACGGAGAGGCGGCCTGACGCCGCTAGGAACATCATCGACTCTGCCGGCCGATTACGCGGAAGCCAACACCGGCGCCGACATTCACGTTTCTGCGGATGGCCGATTTGTTTATTGCTCGAATCGCGGGC
The DNA here is from genome assembly GCA_046728235.1 of Acidobacteriota bacterium. Classification (GTDB taxonomy): domain Bacteria; phylum Acidobacteriota; class Blastocatellia; order Pyrinomonadales; family Pyrinomonadaceae; genus UBA11740. Next base: position 18,005 of record JBKPEE010000038.1, on the reverse strand, counting down.
ATGACAGTATTGGCATTTTCGCATTCGATCGGAAAAATGGCCTGACCGCCGCCGGTCATGAAAAGACCCGCGGGCGGACCCCACGCAACTTTGGCATCGATCCAAGCGGCAGGTTCCTACTGGTAGGGAATCAAAATTCCGACAACCTCGTCGTCTTCCGTCGAGATGAGTCTAAGGGTCGTCTCAGCCTGACAAGTCAGGTCGAGGTGCCGTCACCGGTGTGCGTGAAATTCATGGCGGCACGTTCTTAAGATCACTGTGATGCCACCCGTTAACAAATCCGTTTTGTGGTTCGGTTTGATCATGCTGGCTCTGGCGCCTGCGGTAGTCAGCGCGCAAAACAGATTTGTCAGGACCCAGGGAAAAGAGATCGTGGCGCCTGATGGCCGGCCGCTGCGGTTGAAAGGAATTGGCCTTGGCAACTGGCTGCTCCCTGAAGGCTACATGTTCAAGTTCAAGACGACCAATTCACCGCGATTGATTGAGACTGCGCTCAATCAACTCGTCGGCGAAGATGAAATGCGAAAGTTCTGGCAGACATACCGGGACAATTACATCACTCGCGCCGATATCAGATTCATAAAGCAGTCCGGTTTCAATTCAATCAGAGTTCCGTTCAGTTACCGTCTGTTTGTAACGGACTCGAGTGGGGTAAGGCTCGAGGGCCCTGGCTATGAACTGCTGGATCGCCTGGTCGGCTGGTGCCGCAGCGAAAATCTCTACGTCATCCTCGATATGCATGCGGCGCCCGGCGGACAGACGGGTGACAATATCGATGACAGCTGGGGATACCCTTTTCTATTTGAAAGCAGTGAGAGTCAGCAGTTGACCGCAGATCTTTGGCGCAAGATTGCTACTCGCTACCGGAATGAACCCGCGGTCATCGGGTACGATCTGCTCAACGAGCCAATCGCACCATACTTCGATACTGCTTCACTGAATCCGAAACTCGAGCCACTGTACCGGAAGATTGTCGCGAGCATACGTGAAGTGGATCGCAACCATGTGATCTTTCTGGGCGGAGCACAGTGGGACGGCAACTTCAAGGTTTTTGGCCCACCCTTTGATCGGAACCTGGTCTACACCTTTCACAAGTACTGGTTTCCGGTGAACGAAGACGCGATCACTGAGTACCTGGCCTTTCGTGAAAAATACAACGTTCCCGTGTGGCTTGGGGAATCCGGCGAGAACACCGACGAATGGATTGATTCATTTCGCAGGTTGCTCGAGGCGCATAACGTCGGCTGGTGCTTTTGGCCGTATAAGAAACTTGATGCGACGTCATGTGCCGCGTCGATAAACGCGCCCGCGGATTGGAACGTAATCGTTGGGTTTGCCGAAGGGTCGCGTACGACTTTTGAAGAAGTGCGGAAGCGCCGGCCGCCGATAGAAAAAGCGAGAAAGGTTCTGCGCGAATATCTCGAGCAGGTGAAGTTTGCTAACTGTCGAGTCAATCACGGCTATCTGAAAGCACTGGGACTCAAGTACAGCGTTCAGTAAAAAGGACGGAGGGTGCTCCCTGGACTCGACAAGCTCAGTCAAATATCGATCGATCTGAACTTGTCTCGAGCTCAGATTCGTCATTCGAGCTGGGAAACAGATCTCTAAGCACGGCCCGCATCTTGACATGGCCATAGAGGACTTCCAGATAACAGCCAAATTGGTGCAGTAAATCCTTCGAGTCGCCGTTGGTTTCTATGGAAGTTATAAGTGCCAGGGCCAGATGTTCATATCCGCGCCAGTCACGATACATCAGATACTGCATACTGCCATCACGAAATTTTAGCGCCTGCTGCACCACGGTGTGCAGCAAGTCAGCCGTTGGCTCCGCTTCGGCCTGTCGCACCACTCGCATCAAGGCTGCCAGGTCATTGCACAAAAGCAGCGATTGTCTCAGTCGCTCTTCGAAATCGTCGAAAATGAGGAATGGATCGAGTGTCGGATTGAAAACTTGCAGCAACGTGATCAGCGACTGTTGAAAGCAATTAGTCAACAAACCGTGGGTATGGAGAATCTTGCCATAAACCACAGGTGTCGATTGCTCTTTGATCTCACCTATTAACTCCCGCTCAAAAACTCTCTTTACGTCGTGAGATATGCCGTAACTGATTCCGTCGAATACCTCCTGCAACCTTTCGCTGATTCCGGGAGTTTTAATAGCTTCAGTTTCAACGTATTCGAGCAGGTAGCGAATCTCGAAATGCAAAACCTCGAGGATGGAAAGGTTCTCCATCAGGGTGTCTAGTTTATGTAGATTGCTCCCAATCAGATCGAGCCTGGTAAACACTCTTAAGATTTCATCAAAGAGAGTTTGGGCCAGTTCCAGCACCACGGGATCGTCGATCCGATCCAGCGCCACCTCAATTTCCATTTTCAGGCGGTCTTTGAGCTGGTCACCGGGAGTCCTGACCGGCGGAACTTCATCGGCCTGCTCCATTAGTCGCTGAAGCAGCAGATCTTCGGGAGTGGTTATCGTCGGGCTTAACATTAAGAGGCTGGGCGCAAAAGTTTGGGCGGCACCCAACTCCCCAGGTTCAGTCGAAAGGCGTTTGGAACTGCTAGCTGGTAAGACGGCGGTTACTCAAATTGAAGGCGAATTGAGGAACCAAGCGACGGGATCCTTCGCCTTCGGGTGTGTTGGCGGCACCACAGGCGGGCGCCACGCCAGCATACATCTTAAGGCCTAAAAGCAACGGGCACAACCTTTTTTCCACAATTCGGTAGCTTTTTTTGGTGATTTTTTGCGCCCGATAGGCGGACCTTGGTCAAATATACGCAGGCATTCAGAGATGAGGGGTCGGTACTGATGCGCGGCAAGTCTTCGAGGTCCAGCAGGCTCCGCAAGATGGTGCCAGGATTGCGTTTTGCGATTCTAAAGGCTGGCGTTTTGCGATCCCAGGTCACCGCTGCCGAAAGGAAATCCTGGGCACATGGCTCGGCCATGCTGATGCGCGGCGAGTCTTTGACTTGCCGAGGCCGCGTCGCTCCAAACCTCAGGGTCTCCGACCCTGAGCCTGTGGCGGTCATAGACCGCTTAAGTTTGAGGAGCGCATCCGGCAAGTCGGAGACTTGCCGCGCATCAGCATGGCCAAGCCATTGGGTCAGGTCGTGGTTGTCTCCTCCGCGATCCAATTGAGTCACCGACTTGCCGCGCATCAGCATGGCCGAGCCATCGCGGACAGCGCTTCTTTCAACTGAACCCGTCCAATCGCATCAGTGACTTGCCGCGCCCACACCATCACAGGAGTTAACTCTCCTCGCCGACAGCCGGATTCCCGGTTGAACCAAGTCTCAGACTCAATTGAATCAGACCGGGCATAATGTAGAAGACTGCCGTCGCTCCAAACAGTGCGCCGGTTGAAAATCGCGATAACTGATTATTTTGCCAGATCGAAAAGTATCCGAGCGACCAATCGATGGCCAGGGGCGTGACGGAGAGAAACAGCCAAATGAGACCCGGGGTCTCAGTCTGATTCAGTGAACGCACCAGCGGGTAACTCAGCGCCGCCAGCGCTAATCCCGTGTAGATGCCGGTGCAACGCGAGCAGACGGCGAACTTGTATCCGAAGAGATGAAACGAGCGCTCGGGAATTTGGTGACAGACAAAGCTGAAGGTTTTGTAAATTGCGAGGGCGAATGTGTAATGATCGGTGGATTGAAGCAGCGGCGCGACGATGATCGCTGTGAGAATCGCTGTTGCAAGCGTCGCGACGATGACCCAAATGACGGCCGCGACCGAAGGGGTAAAGGGCTGCACGTTTGACGCTGGCTGACTCTTATTGGCGGTCATTTCGGACACTTTATTTCTCCACCTCGAACTCAAATTTCAACCACGGAAAGCAAGCAGACCGGACGCCTGGGCTCGGCAGAAAAAATTCCTGGCTGAAATCTCACACCTGAAAACTCTCTCAGGTCGGGAAGGGCGGTTCACCCCCGCTCTTTCTTTCCCTTAATGATCTGGCCATTTGAAGGCGGGGGCAAGCCCACCTTCCAGACCTGAGAGGTAATTCTTGATCCAACTTCCCTTATAGACTCTCTGTGTACAGACTTTCTGTGCAAAGTAGCCTGCATGTCCGGGATTCACTTCACCGGCGGAGTCGTCGGTGGGGGTTTTCGATGGTGCGTCGCCTGTTCGTACGCGTAGGCGAAACCGAACAGCCGTCCTTCCTCCCACGGTCGTCCGAGAATCGTCATGCCCGCGGGGAGGGTGCCGCCGCGGGTAAAGCCCATCGGAACGGTGATCGCCGGAAAACCTGTCGTAGGTGAATAAACCTGACTGTTATCGCCGGCCAGGTTCGTTCGCACATCACCGATGATGGCCGGCGGATTGCTCCACGTGGGATATACAAACGCATCGAGCTTTAGCGTTGTCATGGTTGCCAGCACCGCGTCACCAAACTTCTTGCGATATTCGCGACTGGCCTGGCATCCGGGACTGTCGTCGCCCGCAGAATCATTCGTTTGCGCGCGTTCGAGTCGCTGGCGAATCGTCGGATGAAACATTCCGCCCTTGATGATCTCATCCAGCGTCTTGATAGGCGCCTCGGCTTCCACCAGATAATGTTCAAGATCGTATTTGAAGCCGCGACACGGCCCCGCATTCTGTGGGCGCTGCGGCAACACGGCAACGTCGGCCGGGTCGATAATCTCTGCACCCGCTGTTCGCAATTCTTTCAGCGCGTTCTTGAAGACTGCCATCACTTCAGCGTCGGCCGTAGGTCGATCGTATGCGGCATGCAAAACGCCCAGACGCACGCCCTTGAGCGCGTCCCTCTTCAGAAACGGGAGATAACTTGGCGGAATGTGTCCCTCGCCGGTGAGGGTGATTGGATCTGACGGATCAGGCCCGGCTATGACCTGGAGCACGACCGCCGCATCCTCAACCGTACGTGTGATCGGCCCGGCAATATCCGCGAGGAAGTTGAGAGGCACCACGCCCGTACGACTGACCAACCCCATCGTCGAGCGAATCCCAACCAGACTCTGGTGCGATGACGGACCTCGGATGGAGTTACCGGTATCAGTGCCTAACCCAACTGCGCCAAAGTTCGCGGCGATTGCCGCCGCCGTACCACCGCTCGACCCGGCGGTAGTGTGATTCAGCGAGTAGGGATTGAACGTGTAGCCCGGCAGAATTGAGCTGACCGTTTCCAGCGGCGTGAAGGCGAACTCCGCCATGTTCGACTTGAACAGTACGATGGCCCCGGCGGCCCTGATTTTCTGCACGACGAACGCGTCCCGGATTGGAATGAAGTTGACCAGCGACTGTGAACCGGCCGTGGTTCGCAGGCCCTTCGTCTCGTAATTGTCTTTGACGACGACCGGAATGCACTCCAGCGGACGCATGGCAGCCCCCGCTTTTATCCGGGCATCGAGTTCATCCGCAGTTTTCAGTGCGTCAGGATTAAGCAACACGACGGCATTGATGGAAGGGCCCTGCTTGTCGTACGCGTCGATGCGCGCCAGGTACGCCTCTACGACCCCTCGGCAGGTCACCCGGCCGGTAGCCAGCGCGGCGTGAATTTGAGAGATGGTCGTCTCTTCGACATGAAAAGAAGACGCCGGTAGTTTACGTGTTTGGGGATAGACGGCGGTGGCGGCGAACGACACGGTGAGGAGTAGAGCAATCAAAAGAACAGGCAAATGTACGGCAGTCTTCGCTCTGGTTCGCCAGTCTCGCATGGCCGGATTCCTTAGGCGGGAGCTGCTCTAAAATCTGATTACCGTATCCGGGCCGCCTTCGATGTGAATGCTGTCGACGAAGCGGATGTGCTTCGATTCGCTTGTCATCACCAGCGAGTGCGTGCGCCTGCCTGATCCAAAGAAGCGAACGCCACGCATCAGCGATCCGTCGGTGACACCTGTCGCGGCGAAGATTATCTTCTTACCCGGGGCCAGATCGTCCGTGTCATAAACCTTGTTCGGATCGGTGATGCCCATGGATTTCAGGCGTTCCAGGACTTCTTTTTCGGGCGGCACCTTGTCGCGATCTACGCCGAGCTTCTGCGGATCGAAAATCAGCCGTGCCTGGATCTCGCCGTTCAGACATTTTATCGCCGCCGCCGTCAACACGCCTTCGGGCGCGCCGCCAATTCCCATCACGGCGTGAATGTTCGTGCCCGCTACGGCAGCGGAAATACCTGCCGAGAGATCGCCATCGGAAATCAGGCGAATGCGGGCGCCGGCCGCGCGCACGTCATCGATGACTTTTCGGTGCCGCGGCCGATCGAGAACAATGACGGTTAAATCTTCGACGTCGCGACCCATCCGGCGTGCGATGTTCTTTAAGTTGTCTTTGACCGGTGCGTCGATGTCGATGACTCCGCGTGAAGATGGGCCAACCACAATCTTGTCCATGTAAATGTCCGGCGCGTGCAACAGCCCGCCGCGTTCTGCCGCCGCCAGCACCGCGATGGCATTGTTGGCGCCGAGCGCGCACAGGTTTGTTCCTTCCAATGGATCGACGGCAATGTCGACTTCGGGACAAGCCAGAGCCATCTCTTCACCAACGCCAAATCCACCGCCAACTTCTTCGCCGATATAGAGCATGGGCGCTTCGTCGCGCTCGCCTTCGCCGATGACGACGCGCCCACGCATCGGCACCGAGTCCATTACTTCGCGCATCGCTTCGACTGCGACTTGATCTGAATACTTGCGATCGCCCTGGCCCATGGTGCGCGCCGCGGCGATCGCCGCCGCTTCCGTCACGCGCAAGAAATCCAATGACAGTTCACGTTCGGTTCTTAATTCCGGCGTCATCCGTTTTGTCTCCTGTGCGCAGAATGCAGTTGGATTATTTTGAACTTATTTATAAGGCTTGAGAAAGCGGCCGTATAGTATCAGAGGAGCTTCAGAATTTTCCAAGATGCTATTCGGCGTGAGAATCTTAATTTGCCCAAACCGATTTGAACCATGAACTGTCCACGAAATTGCGCACTTTGTTCGTGTGCATTCGTGGTTTCATGTCTTTCGATATGCTGTCCTGGATTTTGAACCACGAAATGCACGAAACGAGAACTTTTATTCATGTGCTTTCGTGGTTTCGATTCCTGTCGCTGTGATGTCCGGGCAAAATGAAGGACACTGCTCACAGCGCAACCGCGCCACGAGATTCGGCCGATTTCCAGGCCGGCAAAGTCTTCCGCGCCGGCTTCTCCTTTTTCAGGCCCAGGGCCCAGTCTGCCTGCATCAAGGTATGAATATCACGCGTGCCCTCGTAGATGACGGCCGCCTTGCAGTTTCGCAGGTAACGTTCGACGGGATAATCATTCGCATAGCCGTTGGCGCCGTGCACTTCGATGGCCATGGACGCCGCTTTTTCACTGCGCACCGTCGCCTGCCATTTGGCGAGACTCGTGGCGCGGCCACTCGGCAAACCCTGGTTCTTTAACCAACCGGCCTTGAGCCAAAGCAAGCGCGACATTTCATAGTCAGCTTCCATCTCGGCAATCTTTTGTTTCACCAACTGGTGATTCGCGATCTTGGTGCCGAAGGTTTCGCGCTCGTTGGCGTAAGCGACCGAGGCTTCGCGTGACGCGCGAATCACGCCGGTGGCGCCGGCGGCAACTGTAAACCTGCCTTGCTCGAGCGCGAACATGGCGATCTTGAAGCCTTCGCCTTCTTCACCGATGAGGTTCCGCTTAGGCACACGCACATCCTGCAAAGAAAAATATCCGGTATTGCCGGCGCGAATGCCGAGCTTGCCGTGAATGGTGCCCGAGGTGAAACCTTTCATCGTGCGCTCAACAATAAAACATGACATGCCGGAGTGATCGCGGCGGCGGCGCTTCTCTTCGTCGGTCCAGCAGAAGAAAAGAAAGTTGTCGGCGAACTCGGCCAGACTGATCCACATCTTCTCGCCATTCAAAATGTAATCGTCGCCATCGCGCCGCGCGGTTGAGCGCGCGCCCACGACGTCTGATCCGGCGCCGGGCTCGGTCAATCCATAGGTCGCCAACTTTTCGCCCTTTGCCTGCGGCACGAGATATCTTTGTTTCTGCTCTTCCGTTCCCCAGGTGTAAAGCGTCAGGGAATTTAAGCCCGTATGCACGGACATCGCCACGCGCAAAGAAGTGTCGACAGCTTCGAGCTCTTCGCAAACCAGGCCCAGTGAAATGTAATCAAAGCCGACCCCGCCGTATTCTTCCGGGAGGCAGACGCCGAGCAGGTTCAGATCGGCCATCTTCTGGAAGATTTCAGGATGCGCTTCCTGCTTCTCGTCCCATTCTTTGATGTAAGGCGCGACTTCCCGCTGTGCGAACTCGCGCACGGTTTGCACCAACGCCTCGTGATCATCAGTAAGTTCGAGATCGATCATGATGATTTCTCTTTCTCTATTTAGTGCTTAATAAAACTCGACATCTTACTAGATCTGATTCGAGGGCGCGAACCGCACGCAAGGCAGGTGGTCGTACGCTTTGCCTTGCACTCACACAACGGGCTTTAGAGAGTGAGTCAAAACTCGAATTTGACGTCTGATCTGCACGTTGCTGTGTTTCGTGATGGTTCGTGTGATTTCGTGGATCGTTCTTTTTGGCGGCATAACGGACGATCCACGAAATCACACGAACTAACACGAAGAAAAACATGAAGAGGAATTCGAGTAAGCACAGTCGCCGCGCTAAAGCGACGGCGAGAATGAGAATTTCTCTAACTGAACCGGCACCTCCCAACAACTCTCACACCCGGTAACTGCCGACAACACACGGGCTTTGCTATACTCGGCTCGCATGCCGAAGAAAAAATCATCATCGGTCGTCACCCTGGGGCTGGTGCAAATGTCCTGCGAGCCAAAACCCGATGCCAATCTCAAGAAAGCGATCGCCCGGATTGGTGAGGCTGCCAAACAGGGCGCCCAGATCGTGTGCCTGCAGGAGCTTTTTCGCTCGCAATATTTCTGCCAGACCGAAGACATTGCCAACTTCAACCTCGCTGAAACCATTCCCGGACCATCAAGCGACCAGCTGAGCAAGGTTGCCCGTCAAAAGAAGGTGGTGATCATCGCCTCGCTGTTCGAGAAGCGCGCTGCCGGCGTGTACCACAACACCGCAGTCGTCATCGACAGCAACGGAACCATCGCCGGCAAGTACCGCAAGATGCACATTCCCGATGATCCGCTTTTTTACGAGAAATTCTATTTCACGCCGGGTGATCTCGGCTTTCAAACTCATCAGACCAGGTATGGAAACTTAGGCGCCCTGGTTTGTTGGGACCAGTGGTTTCCTGAGGCGGCCCGTTTGACCGCGCTCTCCGGCGCCCAATTCCTGTTTTATCCGACAGCGATCGGGTGGCTGCCGAATGAAGAGCGAGAAATGAATGAAGCACAGCATTCCGCGTGGGAAACGATCCAGCGCGCGCACGCGATCGCTAACGGCGTTTATGTGGCGGTCGTCAATCGCGTCGGGCCCGAAGGACAACTTAAGTTCTGGGGTCAATCATTTGTCGCCGATCCGTTTGGCCGGATCATTGCAAAAGCCTCCGACCATAAGGAAGAACTGTTAATCGTGGATTGCGACCTCAGTAAGATTGATGAGACGAGGCAGAACTGGCCGTTTCTCCGCGATCGAAGAATTGATTCTTATAGTGCCCTTTCACACCGCTTCCTCGAATAGTCTCGCCAGCAATGAGACCGGTTCCCGTTGAAATGGGTTTTTACATGCCGGCCGAATGGCGCCGGCACGACGCCACCTGGCTCAGTTGGCCAAAGGACCCGGAAACATGGCCGGACCGCGTGCCGGACGTCCAGGAAATTTTTGTCGAGATGATCGCTGCGTTGACACCTCATGAGGTGGTCAACCTGCTGGTCGATGATGCCGCGACCGAGGCTTCGGTGCGCGCACGTTGCAATTTCGCGACGGCCGGGAACATTCGCTTTCATCAAATCACCACGGTTGATTCGTGGATTCGCGACTATGGGCCAAACTTCCTGATTAATGAACAGGGCACGCTGGCTTACAATGATTGGACCTTCAACGCGTGGGGCAATAAATACGAAGAGCTGAAGAAGGACGATACAATTCCAGCGCGCCTCAAAAGTATTTTGCGCGCACATCGTTTCGAGCCGGGAATGGTCCTTGAAGGCGGATCGATCGAAGTAAACGGCGCCGGCGTCGTTTTGACGACTGAGCAATGTCTGCTGAATCCCAACCGCAATCCAGATCTGTCACGAACTGAGATTGAGCAGTATTTGAAAGACTATCTTGGCGTGGCTAAGGTTTTGTGGCTGGGTGAAGGAATCGTTGGCGATGACACGGACGGGCATATCGACGACATTGCGCGCTTTGTTAATCCTACGACCATTGCCTGCGCCGTCGAGGATGATCCGGCTGATCCAAACTACGAAATCCTGCAGGACAACTTAAGCAGACTCGAACACATGACTGATGTCGACCGGCGCGCTTTCGAGATTGTTACGCTGCCGATGCCCGGCGTGATTGCGGGCGAAAGCACGGATAGTCGAAACCTCGACCGGTTGCCGGCCAGTTATGCCAACTTCTATATAGCCAATGGGGTCGTGCTGCAGCCTATCTTCGGACACAAAAATGACGGCCGCGCACTTGAAACGATTCAACGATTATTTCCTGACCGGCAAGTCGTCGGCATCAATTGCGAACCGCTGGTGTGGGGAATGGGAACGATTCACTGCGTCACCCAACAGCAGCCCGCAATTTAGCGCCGAACAATTCGGAACCATTACCTTGAAGCGTCCCTTAGAGGTTTCTGGAGCCAACTCTCTTGCGTAGTTCCCCCTCTCCGCTTGCGGAGAGGGGGTTAGGGGGTGAGGACAAGGCTGCCGCTCACCCCACCCCTAACCACTGCCCACGCGCGGGGGAACATGCTCTGCACAGTCAAACGCGGCGAACTATTTCCTGGGCGGCGATCTTTGCCTCGTCCAGATTTGTGACGCGCCCGTCCAACTGCATTTCATAGACAGCTTTTGTGATCTCGCCGACGCGTGGGCCCGGTTGCAAACCCAACTCCAACACGTGGCGCCCCAAAAGAATTGGCGCCGGCGCGTGGGAGGTAACTTCAAGCTCCCGGGCGCGTTCAATAAACCACTCCTGTGCCTCAGCCGTGAACCATTTTTCGCGCGGCACATTCCCGGCGTTGCGACCAAGCGAATCGGCTTTGGCCACCCGATACAGCAAATCGAGTTCGCATTTGCGCGCCAGACGGCGGAAAGCGCCGTCGCCAACTTCATTTCGCCTCTTGTAGAACTCACCAGGCTTAAGATGATCGCGCACCAGCGCCACCACCTGCGCGCGCACGTCATAGCCGTCGAGAGTGTAAACATTGAGTCGATCAAGAAACTCGATCGTCGGTTGGACTCCGCCTTCCTCATGTTCGCGTGAACGGATGCGCCCATCGATAAAAGCCGTCGTGGCCGGCTTGCCGAAATCGTGACACAGCGCGGAGAGCATCACGGTTATCTGCCGCGGGTAGTCCAGCTCGTTGACCATTTCTCGCGCCCGATCAACGGTCAACAGCGTGTGAATCCAAACGTCTCCTTCCGGATGCCACTCCGGCTCCTGTGGTACATCGATCAAGGCCTTCAATTCAGGAAACAATTGATTGATGGCCCCAAAATCACGCAACCATCTGAAGCCGATCGACGGATGCCGGGCGCGCAAAAGCAACTTTTCCATCTCACCCCAAATTCGTTCGGCCGGCAGGTCGGAAAGATCGATTGCCTGACACAACTCGACTGTCCGGGGCTGAATCATGAATTCAAAGCGCGCCGCGAATTGGGCCGCCCTCAGGACGCGCAAGCTGTCCTCACCAAAAGTCTTTTGCGAGACTGCCCTTAACATCCTGGCATTAAGGTCTTTCTGTCCATCGAATGGATCGATCACTTCACCCGTCAGAGGGTCCTGCAGGATCGCATTAATCGTAAAGTCACGGCGCGCCGTCGCTTCTTCGATTGTCATCGCCGGATCGCCTTCGATCACAAACGCGCGATGGCCGCGGCCGCTTTTCCTTTCGCGTCGTGGCAGTGAAACATCAAGATGGGAACCGATTTTATAAACTGTGAAGGCTTCGCCGACGACGTTCACCTCGCCGAACTGATCGAGCAGGTATCGCAATTGTGGCGGATCGATGCCGTAGACCTCGACATCCCAGTCCTTCGGCTGTTTGCCCATTAACTGGTCGCGCACACATCCGCCCACCAGTAGCGCCCGCCCGCTGTGGTCGTGAATGCTTTTGGCCAGTTCGAGAATGTTCTGCGGTATGTTCAACGGTAAACTACGACGCGTCGTCGATCACGACCGTGGTGCCCCGGGTCGAGGGCAGGCAGCTGATCACCTGAGCGCGCTCGATCTTCGTCCGTTCCGTTCCGGCGGTGTGCCACAACTTCACCCAGAAAGTCCGCGTCTCTCCGTGAATGGCAAACGTTGATCCGTCGTTCATCACCGGCACCGGCTCGGCGGTTGTCCCCGATCGCAATTGTTGAATTAATTCGGGTATGAACGGCTTGAACTTATCGAACTGCACCAGTATGGCGTTGTCTTCGATCTCGGCGGGCGGTAATTCGATCTCCTCGTCAGATTCGAGCAACAGCCGCGTCTCAGTTTGATGATCGCGTTTCTTCAGAATCGGCATTTAGTAAATCAAAACACAGTCATTACGAGCTTTCAAATGCTGGTCAGTCGACTGGAGGGCAAGCAGACTGGAGCGCAAGCGTCTCGCTTGCAATGAGCGCGAAAGCCGAACTGAAAAGAGCAACCGGGACGGTTGCGCTCCAGTCGGGTTGCGCTCCCGTGACCATCAGCTTGACTGGGCGCGATCTCCCGCGTAACCTGATGTCGAAGGCGAAAATGATCGGTCAACTGAACAGCTATCGCTATTACTACTATTACGGCCCGCTCTCCGCGCGGAGGGACGGCTGGGCGATTGGCTGTCGCGAGACCGACTAGGTTCGCAGACAAGATTCCAAACCGGCCACCGGTCCTTCCCCGAGAAGGATTGGTGGCCGGTTTCGTTTTGGGAGTGCGCTGGCTTGACGGCGCTTTGGCGGGAGGTTCGTTGGCGATCATAAAGCGGCGTCAAGCCGTCGCATTCCAAATCCGAAGGATTGGACCATGAGCACACAGTCACACTCAACCGGTAAGCTTTCCCAGCCCCTCTCTGATCACGTCGATGCTCGCGCCGTCACCGGCGACCTGGATGAAGCGATTGCCGATCGAAATGCGATCGTCCAACTCGATCCGGATCACCCGGGATTTCGCGATGCCCAGTACCGGCGCCGCCGCAATCAAATCGCCCAAATCGCGACCACCTATCGCCCGGGCGATCCCATTCCGAATGCGCCTTACACCGACGAGGAGCATCAGGTCTGGACGGTCATTTGGCAGGCGCTAGGCCCGGCCCATCAGCAGCATGCCTGTCGCGAATATCTTGATGCCCTGACTCGTCTGAATTTTGCCGACAACCGCACTCCTCAGTTGCGCGAGGTCAACAAGAAGGTTCAGGCCATCTCAGGCTTTCGACTCGAACCGGTCGCCGGGCTGGTCCAGCCGCGTGTGTTCCTCGAGAATCTCGCTGATGGTGTCTTTCTGTGCACTCAGTACATCCGGCATCACTCGACGCCGCTTTACACGCCCGAGCCGGACGTGGTCCATGAAATCGTCGGCCACGGAGTAACGCTGGCGTGTCCACAGCTGGCAGAACTCAACCGGATGTTCGGTGAGGCAGTCAAACGGACCCGTTCTGCCGAAGATTTGGAGCGATTGTCCCGCGTTTACTGGTTCACGATTGAGTTTGGCGTATTGCGCGAGAATGGATCGGTCAAGGCTTACGGCACCGGGCTTTTGTCTTCGGCGGGAGAATTAGAAGAGATGCACGAAGCAGAGTTGCGACCGCTTGAGCTGGAGTCGATTTCGCATGAGGCCTACGACCCGACACACTTTCAACCGATCCTGTTTTGTGCCAGCTCGTTCAGTGAAATGTACGAGCGCTTGCGGACATTCCTAACCAAATGGTGAGGCCCAATAGTGGTTCAGCTGGGATTGCTTAACCGCTTTCGACGCGTAGCGTCGGCATGATTGTAGCCCGGCGTTTTAACGCCGGGTCCTGGTTTGCAGAGCGGGTCCCGTCGCGTCAGCGACGGCTGAACAACGGCGCAACTCAGGCGTCGCTGACGCGACGCGGTGATTTCGGTTGCCGTTCTCCCCCGGCTCTAAAGAGCCGGGCTAAAGTCACGGCGACGCTACGCGTCGAGCCATTTCGTCAAACTAAACTGAATCAGTACTTGAGAACTACACCGGTGTCCGAGCCTCCGGAACCTTGTTCGATCTCTCAGTTCTTGGATCGAAAATTCATGGATTTGAATTCCCGGAATTCAGAGGCCCGAAAACTCTGGCAAAACCATAGAAAACTCACACCTTTTGACGGCACTTACGTTGCATACCCGAACGGCGGTTCCCCGCCTCGCTTAAACGTAACCTGCGGAGATTACAGATCCGGAATGCCACAGAGGAGGTGGCTCTCGTATGATCGCTCGGTCCAAACTTCTATTCACGTTTTCTTTTGTGTTCGTCGCGTTGCTCTTCCTGGGCGCGACGGCGATGGCCCAATCAACCGCAACCTTGCAAGGGACAGTCAGAGATCAAAAGGGTGATGTGGTCTCGGGCGCGAAGGTAACCGCTAAGAATCTGGGGACGGGCATCGAACGCACTACCCAGACCGACACCGAAGGAAATTATCAGCTGGCCGCATTACCGGTTGGTAATTACTCAATTGAGGTGGAGATGCAGGGCTTCAAACGACAGCTGGTGAACACTCTGGCTATTGAAGTCGGCCGGACTGTGGTCCGGGATTTCTCGCTTGAAGTTGGCGGCCTCGAACAAAGTGTTACTGTCACGGCTGAATCTCCGGTGATCGAGAGCGCGACGACTTCGGTCGGCCAGGTAATCAACCAGCGTACGGTGCAGGAGATTCCCTTGAATGGACGCCACTTCGTCGATTTGGGCTTGTTGATTCCCGGATCGGTGACCCCGCCGCAGAACGGATTCCTGACGGCGCCGTTGCGCGGCCAGGGCTCGTTCGGCTTAAACACCGCCGGCGGTCGAGAAGACACGGTGAATTTCATGATCAACGGGGTCAACCTCAATGACATGGTCCAAAACCAGATCACGTTCCAGCCATCGATTAACACCGTGCAGGAGTTCAAGGCTGATAATTCAACCTTCAGCGCCGAATACGGGCGTAACTCAGGCGCCATCGTCAATATCGCCACCCGCAGTGGAGGTAACGACTATCATGGCGAGCTGTTCGAGTTTCTGCGCAACGACACGCTGGACGCACGCAACTTCTTCAATTTCTGTCCACCCGGATTTGCGACCTGTAAGAACCAGGGGAAACCGCCTTTTAAACGCAATCAATTTGGCGCGAATATCGGCGGTCCCATCAACCTGCCACATTTCGGCGAGGGCGGCTCACCGTTGAGTTACCACGGCAAGAACCGGAGCTTTTTCTTTTTTAGCTATGAAGGTCTGCGCCAGCGCCAGGGCCTGACTCTTCCCACAGTTACGGTGCCCACCGACGCGCAGCGGGCAACGGTTACCGACCCGGCTATTCTCAGCTTGTTGGCCCTGATTCCGAGGTCGTCGACCGGACTCAGCGGCGGTTCCGCGACGGCGCCCGTGAACATCGATCAATGGACGCTGGACGTCAGTCACAATTTCAGCACCAAGGATCGGCTGCACGGCTACTACGCCTTTCAGCGCGATCAGCGCGGTGAACCGATACTACAAGGCAATAACATTCCTGGCTTCGGGGACACTCGCCAGTCCCACCGTCAGATTTTTACCTTGAACGAGACTCGCATCTTCAGTACCAGGGTCGTGAATGAGGCGCGCTTCGGTTTTAATCGCATCCATATTCTTTTCAGTCCCAATGCGAAACTCAATCCGCTCGATTTCAATATTCATAACGGCGTGACGGACGCGATCGGCCTGCCGCAGATAGCCGTCGGCGGGGGTGGTATCAACATGGGTGGTCCGGCCGGATTTCCGCAAGGCAGGTCGGATACTACTTTTGTTGGTTCGGATACGCTTAGCTATCTGCGCGGGAAGCACTCGTTGAAATTCGGCGGCGAGTTGCGCCGGTTTTACAACAACAACACAAATCGCGACACCGGCACCTTTAACTTTGCCAACACCGCAGCTTTTCTGGCCGGAAATGCGAACGGGTTCACCGTGACACTGGGCGATGTTTCGACCGCGATCGCCGAGGGCGCCCTGGGCCTGTTTGTCCAGGACAACTATAAGGTGCGATCTAACCTAACCCTCGAGTTAGGGTTGCGCTGGGATTGGCTGATGTCGCCCACGGAACGATACGACCGGTTCGCCAGCTACGTGCTGGCAACGAACTCACTGGTCCAGGTGAATCACGGCGTCGCGCCCGTGTATCACACCAACTGGAAGAATTTCCAGCCGCGGCTCGGGTTTGCCTGGGATCCATTCAAGGACGGTAAGACCTCTGTACGAGCGGCTTATGCCATCCTGGCGGATCAGCCCATTACGAACCTTGTCACTGGTAATGCCACGAATCCGCCCTTCGCGAGCTCGGTGGCGTTACCGATTACAATTCCCACGACCAAACTTACCAACGCCATCACGGTTGCAGTCCCGGGAGCTACTGTTTCTCCCAGTTCGGCAGATATAAATTTCGACAACGCGTACGTTCAATCATGGAACTTGAACATTCAACGTGAGGTCAAACCGGGCCTGGCGGTCAGTGCCGGATACTTCGGCTCGAAGGGAACTCATCTGCGTATCACTCGAAACCTGAATCAGACCTTCCTGAATGCTGCGCTGAATCCGGTCAGACCGTTTCCGGCTTTATCGCTGACGAGCCCGATCGCGCCGGGAGTTCCTTTGCAGAATATTACCTTCCGCCAAGGAACCACCAACTCGAGTTACAACGCGCTCTGGATTACGGCCACCAAGCGGTTGAGCCGCGGTCTTCAATTCAATGCTTCGTACACCTTTTCGAAGTCGCTTGACGTGAATTCGCAAAGTGGACAGGGCGTCACCGTGCAGGACAGCAATAACCTTCAGGGCGATCGCGGCCTATCGGACTTTGATGCCCGGCATCGATTCGTCATCAGCGGCCTCTATGAGTTGCCTTTCCACAAGAACGATGCGCTTGGGGGCTGGCAACTTTCCGCGATTGTCCAGTCGCAGAGCGGAAATCCGGTGACCCTTTTGGCCGGCAATGCGGGCGCGATTGCCGGAGGCGCGCCGGCCGCTAACGCCAATTCGCTGACGGGTCTCGCCACGCTGCGTCCGGATCTGGGCGCTCCGATTACAACCTCGACATCAGCGGCGGCCACCGGCAACGGAGTGCAGTGGTTCCCGAACCTGGTGTGCGATCCGCGACCTGGCGGCTCGTGTCCCACGGGCGCCGTAGCCATCCTGCCGGTAGCTTTCATCAGCGGCAAGACCATCTATCACTTCGGCAGCTTCGGTCGCAACACGATCATTGGGCCGTCCTTCAACAACACGGACTTCTCAATTATTAAGCGCACCAAGATTGGTGAAGACAAGTTCATCGAATTCCGCTGGGAAGTCTTTGACCTCTTTAACCATGCCAACTTTGGTCAGCCGGGGCGAACAGCTCAGGTAGGCAGCACGACGTTTGGCGTGATTACCAGCACGCGCTTCCCGACCGGAGACTCGGGTTCTTCGCGCCAGATGCAGTTCGCGTTGAAGTTTAAGTTCTGAGTTTGAGGCCGAGTGCCCCCGCCCCACTCGGGCACGCACTTTCATTAGCGCACCGGTCGCCACTGTGGCCGGTGCGCGCTTCTTTTTTTTTGCGCAGGAGGTGCCGGCTTGACCGCTTGGCCTCAACCTCGCCACACGCTAATCAATAACAGATCCAGAAGGTAGAGCCTGGCTGCAGATCAAGCGGCGGAACCCGAACCCCGATCCGCGGAAACCCTGTTTGAACTAAGTTGAGAGGTTATCCTGCCTCGAGTGATGGTTCAGCTGGATTGGTCGCTT
>JBKPEE010000037.1:0-5367 GCA_046728235.1 Acidobacteriota bacterium | reverse complement strand
GCGCGATGGCGTCCTGTTACCTGGCAATACCTAACTTACTTTGACGGCTGCGGATTCGGTAAATACTGCTTCATCTCGTTTCGTCTCGCCTTGTTGATGCCCCTCAAACCGTCTCATAATCTGTTGGTTCGGGGTTCGAATTCCTGCGGGGGCACCAATCAACTGGCGAGCGATTCATGTTCGAGCGACAGCATGCGGATAGCTTTTAAGATAACTTAGAGAACGAGTTAGACACTAAAGGACTGACGAGCATCCGCCATTTGATCTTCAAATAGAACCGTTGAAGAACAAGGACCGACTTTCGTCAATGCATCCAGCGCTTCAAAATTTGGCCGCGGTGATATTTGATGTCGGCGGCACACTGGTACTTCCGGACTGGCGGCGGCTCGGAAAAATAGTCGAAGCTGAAACAGGAGTGCTCTTCACACCTGAGCAAATGCATGAAGCGTTTTATGCGATGCTACAGGCTGCTAATGCAGAGTTAGTTGCCGACGCGGATTCAAAACGTAGGTCTGGGACTTACTGGACACTCCTTGAGACGTTTCGACTGCTTGGTATAGATGAAGGGGCGTGTATCAGCATTCGCCAACACCTCAACAAAGCACATCAGGAACGTCATCTGTGGTGCCAAGCTGATTTGGAAGCATCAAGCGTTCTGTTCCGTTTGAAGAGTGAGGGCCTGCGACTTGCCGTTATCTCAAATACTGAAGATGGCCGTGTCAACGAATCCCTGGCCTTAGCTGATCTCGCTTCGCACTTCGAGTTTCTGATCGATTCTTACCATGTCGGACGCAGTAAACCAGATGCGGCAATATTTCAGTTAGCGCTGGATCGGTTAGGACTCGATCCGCGCGAAGCAGCTTATGTCGGCGATTCGTACGGGTATGACGTCATAGGGGCGCAACGAGCAGGTCTGCGTCCGATTTTCCTGGATAGATGTGGCGCCTATGATGAAGTTGACTTTGTAAGGATAAGGTCGTTGAGCGAACTAGTTCTGAACGACGCAGATGCTCAATAACATCACTTGTAACATGCCGTAAGCAGTGAGAAAGCAGAAAGCCGTCATCTCGGCGAGGCTCGTTTGACTAGTCGAACCTAATGACCAGATTCGATAGCCCACGAGAGTTTGGACCGAGATTCAAAGCCGGAGTTAGAACTTACTGTGACGGTGAGATAAGGATCTAAGAAATTCCAGCCGCAGATTAACGCGGATACGGCGAAATCAGAGTTTCTGATTACGTCATCCGCGTTAATCTGGGCTAGTCACCTGTCTACGACTGCATCCGGACTACAACGAACGAAGGAAGTCCAGAATCGCCTGCTTGTCTGAGTTTGAAAGTTCGTTGAACTTAAGAACGACTCCATTGGCCTCTGATGCAGGGTAAGCCGGATCGCGGCGCTTGGTGTTAGGCGGTGTAGGCAGTGAAAAATGGGCCCGGATGGCCTCCAACAGATCTGACGTTCTGCCGTCGTGCAGAAAGAAAATTCTTTGACCTACGCCCCAGAGCGGAGTGGTGCGAAACTCGTCGGGGCCGGCCTGTCCCTGGATCACGTTGTCGGCCAGGTTTGCGCCCATGTGGTGCAGCAATAGGTCGGAAAACAAATTCACCGGACGATCCTGCAAGACCGGACTCAGCATCACCGGCGCCGTTTGCATTTGCGGTGTGTGACAGGCGGCGCACCCAATATTCTCGAAGAGGGCTCTGCCTCGCTGCGCGCTCGCACTCGGGTGCGGATCCGGGGCCGGCCCATCGGTGAAACGCATCAACATCATGAACTGCAACCAATCAGGCAGGATATGAAGTGGATTATTGAACGCCTGATTTCGAGAATCATCCGGCTCGGTGCGCACGCCGTCATTGAATTCAGGTTTTTTCGGGCCCTGACAGCCGGGATCCTCTTCCGTGGCCGTGGGAAAAAGTTCGTTCGTGATTCCCAATTCGACGTTGTAGGCCTCTGCGGCAAACATCGCGATCGACTTGTTCTGGCCCTTCCACCCGAAGCGCGTAATTGTGCCATCGTTGCCACTTCGATTTGGATGGCCCACGATGCCAAGCGCCGCGCGTTGCCCCGCGGTGGCGTCATGATGGGCCAGGATTTCGCGATCCTGGATTGCCTCGATCAGGCCCAGCCCCAACATCTGCAAGGGAGTCCGAAAGGCCAGGTTGCCGGCGGCGTATTGGGTCGCGAAATCCGGCTGCGTAAGAGCGCAGTCAGGGATCGTCGAATCGTTGGTACTCCCCCGCACCGTCCATAGTTGATGCACGCCGCCGTCTCGAGTGCCATCAGAGTGGAACTTGAAACGCACTTCCCGGATTGGACCAAACTGTTCTTCAAAAGAGGGAACGACATTTTGTCGTCCGAAGCGATGAGGGACTAATCGAAATAGTGGGTTCTCCGCCGGCTGAGGCACAGGGTCGCCTGGATTGGGAACAATAAAGCCACCCGATCCACCCAGGACCGGATGAGCGTGACAAATAAAGCACTGGTCAGCGTTATGCCTGGCGCCCAGCCCATTCGAATTGGTACGAAGTTGCGGGAACACCGGATCCAGTTCGCCCGGCACCGGAGAACCGTCGATTACATCCGCGCATTCGTCGCAGGTGGACTCCAGTTGACCGGCGCGATTAATTCCTTCTTCAAAGGATGCGCGTTCGTTGTCGTTGACCGTCGCACCCGTCGTTGGGTTCGGACTGAGTAGCGGCGGATGTGGAATCGGAATGCCTTGTTGTTGCAGTCCTCCTCCAG
Source organism: Acidobacteriota bacterium (assembly GCA_046728235.1). GTDB lineage: Bacteria > Acidobacteriota > Blastocatellia > Pyrinomonadales > Pyrinomonadaceae > UBA11740. The sequence goes on along the minus strand of JBKPEE010000037.1, from coordinate 2,619 downwards.
TGTTTGCCAGTCCCCCTCTAACACCGGGGTCTTTGGGAACAAGTGATTGTGCGAATACCCAACCAGACAAGAAAACCAGGAGCGCGATCACAAATAACGGTACGAGGGAACTTCGTTTCATCTTCACACCTCCTTTAACAGGTAGAACATGTAGTGAATCGGTTTGGGAAAAAGCTAATGAGGTGAGCAAGAAGCGTTGTCCGTGGGGGATCGAACGTCGGCTCTCAACCAGCACTCGACAAGAAATCCACTTCGATAACCGTACCTCTAGGCACGCGTGGTATGCCGTTGCTAGGCGGCGGGTCCTGAGCGAAGATCTCGAAGTTGCGGCGATTATCATTGGTGGACTTTGTGTTCCTTGGGTGTATGCCAAGCCCTAGCGCATTCGCTAATTCAAAGGAGTCGTCAAAACCCACGTGCTTACCGGTCAGATCCGGCACAGCCACCAGTTCGGAAGGCGGAGGCGCTCCCGACTTGCGTTTGAACGGCAATTGGATATCCGTCGGCAAGGTAATGTTAGCTTTCGCCAGGTCGAAGAACACCGGTGGAGTGATCGTTCCGTTCGCGAGCCCCATGGCATGCAGCATCACGGCGTTGAGAGCCCTAGTATAGGTAGTGCTCGCCGCTTGTAGTCTGTCAGCGGGCGGCAGATCGACGAAGAACAGAGAATTGGAACCGGCAAACTCGATGTCATTCTTTTTCTGCAAAAACTCGAGTCGCTTTGCATCCGCGTCGTCAAGCGCCAGCCTGAAATCGGTTCTTTCCTCCGGGGTCTGGAGGGGGATGGGTACCGTATCGTAGGTCGCAACCTCTACCTCCTTGCCAACCGGATGATCGTGCACGATAGAGGGCAAATCTTTGAGGCGTTTAAGGATATCGTCGATAGATAGGGTTGTACTCGCAGTTATTCCGAGCCCGGAGGCCTGATAAAAGGTCACAAAGAACTCAGACTTCTTTTCGTCGTGGCGGTTCGCCTCATCGAACTGGGCCTTGAACTCACCGGCGGCGAATATGCCGTTCACCGCCCCCGCCAGGGTGGCGCTGAGGGTTTGTTGTGTTTCCGTGTGGAGCGAAGTTACCCGCATGACGGCGAAAAACTCTCCGCCAGTCTTGATGCCGCGAACAAAGCTGTCTCCGAAGGCGCTCTTGAACTCATCCTCGCGATTACTGACGAGCAGTTTGTTAGCTGGATCGGTAACTTGAAATTGGTGCCCACGTCGTATGGCATTGCTTACCCGCGATCGTGCCAGTACAAACGTCGACGTGCTATTGAAGCTTGAGGAGCGCGCAAAATCCATTTTCGCCGAGGCCGTAATCAGGCCGTACCTGCCGTCACCCGAAAAACTGGCTCCGATGGACTCCATTATTTCTTCTTGGGAGTCGATCTTGATTGCTTCCGCGACTCCCACCTGGCCGTCGTCCACGGGATCCTCGGTGGGCGGAGGGAAGTTCAGTGCGGTACCGAGAAAAACTCCGGTGTCACTGTTGAATCCCATGCCGATTTCCGGCTCGCTTTCTGTAAACGGGAGGAATCGCACCTGCGCAACTTTAGCCATATTCACCTCCGCGCCGTCATCACGTCCCAGATGAGCCTGGGAATGCCATTCTCGAATTCATTCTCCGCAGTCAAGACTACGCATGGATTCCGCACGGGATCGTAAACGCCTGGTCATCTTCTTCAAGTCGGATCAGTCTGACCTGAACAGGAATCAATGCCTCTCCCATCGTCAAGCTTCGAGTACCCAGGTGCTACTCCGTTTAGGGACAGCCACCCAAACGGGTCCACAGGTATCCTCAAGACTGCGGCGAGCAACGAACACCTTCAGGATGGCCATACGCATTCATGTCAGCGATCGAGTCGTCCATGTTCCTACGGTCGTGCCTGGTGTTCTTCGCATTGGTGCAGCATTGAAGAGCTCACATGCAGCAGGTTCAAACAAAGTGCGGCCAGCCTACTGCTCCAGGTGCACTTCGTCCGGATCAAGATTGCCTTCGTCTGCTTCGGCCGCAGATTCGAAGAGCTGAAAGTTCGCTTTATTGCGAGGCCGCAAGCCTGGATTGTTCGTATCGTTCATATGACTTTCCACTGCCGCGGTTCTAAAGTCTCTCGCTTGGCAGGCCGCCTGAAAGTTCAGAAAACGAAAGGCAGGGCCCAAAGCCCACGCCATGCTCAGCAGCCCTAGTTGCGCGTCCGCCGGCCAGTCGTCAAACTCCGCAAACTCCGTACGACTTTTTAAAAAGTTCTCCGTCTGGTCCATTTTTTGCCGCACCAGTTCATCTACGGCGTCATCGTCGAGTTTGAGCGATGTCACGGACGCAAAAGATCCGCCTCCTTTACGACTCCGGCCGTCCGGATCACTTTTTACAAAGTTCCACTCGGATTGGATCTCTTCAGGAGTTGCAGTCCTATCTGATTCGCTTTTTGGCCGCCACGGTAAGTCGCGGGCAAGCGCGAAGGGATCGATGAGGTTGCCTATACCAGTCGTCACGAGCTGTTTCGTGTCGAGGTACATAAAGTTCAATCGGCCTTCAAGCTTGGTGCTAAAGGTGGGAAATATGTCAACAACGCTTTGTCTCATGGTACGTAAAGCCTCCGTGCGATGCTTAATACTCCGGGCC
>JBKPEE010000036.1:0-31081 GCA_046728235.1 Acidobacteriota bacterium | reverse complement strand
GTGAGACGGTTGCAGCGGAGCATCATTGGTACAATCAAGATGACGAACGTAGCGCGTGTTATCACTGTAAGGTTGTGCGAACGGGTCGCCTCTGGGAAGACGCACCGCTGATCTGAAATCGGCTGCGTTCTACCAACGCGCACCCCAACACGTCTTGGACCGGAGCGGCGCGTGTTTCTCATCAAACCTGGTGCGGCGAAGGTTGCGTGATTTCGCGCCGCCCGATCAACTGACGTTAGCCCGCTTTCTTGATGTAGAGGATGTGCGATGGCTGAAGATTCAAACAGTGGATGCTCGTTTACCATCGAAGAAATGCGCGGGGACGATCCCAGACTGAGGCAATTCCTTGAAATCCCTGAAGAAGCCAAACAATCTTCTTTCCACGCAACCATTCAGCTACTCCCCGGCCCAGATGAGTTGGAGATTGAGAACGTTACTCTTTGGAATCAGTTCAGCCTGACTGCTGATGATCTCAATCACTTGCAGTCTCTTGGGCTAAAGGGGAAATTACGAGTGACTGGTTGGGGAACTTCTGGGCACGCCCCTTACAGGGCTCGAACGCTGATTGTGGCGCGGCATCAACTCAAGGAGGCGGCGGTTGATCTCCCACAGCCCGATAATTGTGAGCTCATCTACTATCAGGTTGGTGATGAGTGGCGACGATTCCCGGTGGAAGGGCCGGTCTTGAAAAAGAGGTTCCGCCTGACTATTGATAGAGCAAATGAGCAACTGACCAACATCTGGGCGGAACTCTACTTCGGCTCAGATCAAGGAGGCGGAGGAGGCGCCTTCAACTGGCAGGGGCGCGGGCTAAAAGTCGGATCGGAGGACTCGCTCACCCGGGGCTAAATTCTGTCGTTGACGCGAACATCTCCGTTGACGCAGTGCTAACTTGGCGTCATACCTATCTGGCGCAACCCAACAACTCGGGATTGGAGCCGCGGGAGCGTGAAGGAAATGCCCGCCCGCTACCGCAGGCGGTTCTGACAAATTGGTGCGGCGAAGGTTGAATGATAACGCGCCGCCCGTTCAACTGTTAGTGGATCGTCCTCTAAGGCTGGACCCCAGCCTCACTGTCTCAGGAAAGATCGACGGCACGGCCAGAACGCGATGATTCATAGATCGCCTCAACCACGGCCAGACTTCGACGACCTTCTTGTCCCTCGCAGAGAGGGCGACCGTTCCGTTGCATCGCGTGAATGAAATCTTCGATGATCTGACGATGCCCACTAACGTTTGAAACTACCGGAGAGCTGGCATTGATCTGAGGGCCGTCTGATTTGGTCAACAGCAAATCGTCCAGTGGCGAGCGCAGGTCGGCGCGGACGATGTGGTCGCCTTCGACAATTATCGTTCCTTCTGAACCGGTCAGCTCCAGCCGCCGGGGGTAGCCGGGATATACGGATGTTGCTGCTTCCAGAGTGCCGACGGCTCCGTTATTAAATTCGAGAGTCGCCACCACAGTATCCTCAACTTCAATCTGATGCAGGGCGGTAATCGCTTTCGCTTGTACCCGCGCCACATCGCCCATTAGCCACACAAGCAAATCGACCGTGTGGATGCCCTGATTAATCAGCGCTCCACCTCCGTCCAGCGCGTAGGTCCCGCGCCAGCGCGAATCGGAGTAGTACTCAGCGACGCGATGCCACTTTACCTGCGCGCTCACCAGTACGGGTCGTCCTAACCGGCCGCCATCGATCAACTCTTTGAGCCTGCAAAGGTCAGGTGCAGTGCGATCCTGAAAGAACACCCCGAGTTTGACTCCGGCTGTTTCGCATTCGGCGATCAAGGCATCGGCGCGCTTAAGGCTAATGTCAATCGGCTTTTCCACCAGGACATGAAGCCCATGACGCGCGGCCGCAATTCCTTGTTCTGCATGCAGGCCCGACGGACTTCCGATCGCCACCAAATCCATCGGCCGGTGCTCAAGGAAGGCTTTGAAGTCTGTGTACACCTTGGCGCCATACTCTTGGCCCAGCAGTCTTGATTTTTCCTGATTGAATCCATAGATGGCCGCAATCTCGACGCCATCGACCTCGCGCGCCGCGCGGGCGTGTGTGGCGCTGATATTTCCGCCACCTATGATTCCAATATGGATCACGTCTGGTCCGTTGCCGTATGGAGTGCGCTGACTTGTCAGCGCTTTGGAAAGCGGCGACTAGTCGCCGCACTCCGAAAGAGTACGCCCGCTGCGCGGGCTCGATCTCGTTAGAAAACTCTGGCCGCCTACAGCGGCAAACTCAGACGCGCCTGGCACCCGGTTGTGTCCTGACGATTTTCCAGCGTGAGCGTCCCGCCGTGCGCTTCAGCAATCTGGCGGGAAAGGACCAGGCCGATTCCTGACCCGGAAGCTTTGGTCGTAAAGAACGGTACAAACAGATTCGCGGTGTTTACCAAACCGGGGCCCTCATCCTTAACCCATACCGTTACGTGCCCATTTTGCCTGACCCAATCCACTTCGACCTGACCTTCCGTTTCCAGCGACGCGTCAACGGCGTTACGAATCAGATTGATCATGAGCTGTTCCAATTGGGCACGATCAACTGCCACAACGACATCAGCCCCACCACTTACCTTTACGGGGAGACGAGTTTCCAGCGTGGCTACCCGTTGAATTAATTCGCCGATGTTCAGCGGTTCAAAACGCGGTTGTGGCAAACGCGCCAGTTTGGAATATGACTCAATAAATCGGGCCAGCGAATCTGCGCGTGATGAAATTACTTCCAGTCCTCGATGCATGTCTTCCGTCCAATCAGGTGGCCGCGGCTCTCGCTTGATCAAATCAGCCAGACTGCCGGCCACAGATTTGATTGGCGCCAGCGAATTGTTCAATTCATGGCCCAGCACCCGTAACAGTCTCTGCCAGGCTGAACGTTCTTCTTCCCGCAGTGTCTGACTCAGATCCGTAAGCACCAGCAACTGGTGTTGGACCCCACCTTCACGAAACGTGCCGCGACGAATTTCCCATCGGCCGACGCCGCCGGGAAAAACCATCTGCTTGGTGTTTGGGCCGGTATCGCTTTTGCTGTCCAGACACGATGCCAAACCGAGCTCTGCGCCTGTCCGGCCCAACAAGCGCCTCGCTGGCTGGGCGAGCAGTTTTTCACCCGCTCGGTTGACCAAACGCAATTGCTGTTGCAAATCAAATGCAAACACGGCCACGTCGATCTCTGACATTACCGTTCGCAACAACGCCGTGGCTTCCATGGCGCCGAGCCTTTGCCCGCGAAGTGTCGCACCCAGATCGTTAACTTCGAGCATCACTTCGCCAAGCGCATCGCCGCTGGCTGCTCGCCGACCGCGGATTGAATAATCTCCCTCTCTGATAGCTGCCAGGATGTTTGAGAGTGTCTGCAGCGGGCGCACGACCCGATTTTTCAGATTCGCCGAGATTGCCAGCCAGAAGAGAACCAGCAGCAGGTCGACCGTCCATTGAACACGGCTCGAGTACCCATCCAGCCACAAGAGCAAGGCACACAAGGCGACACCGGGGAATCCAGCGGCGAGGGCGAGCACAGTAACCCGGCCCTCAAACTTGAAATGTTTGCCGCGTAAGGCGGGATCGAGATGCGAAAATGTTGAGGACTGCCGGGATGGATTTGGCGGAGTGCTCACGGGTTTATGATAACCCATACTTCTGGAGCCGGCGGTACAGAGCGCTGCGGCTCAACCCGAGGGCTTCGGCGGCTCGATTGGCATTTCCTTCAAAGCGCGCCAGCGCTTTTTTAATCAGCAAACGCTCGGCGTCTTCGAGGCTCAGCTCTTCCAGTCGCGCCGAGAATTGTGCTGCCGGGCTGGTTTGCAACGCGAGGTCCATCGCCGTTACGGTGTTACCGGAGCTCATCAGCACGGCGCGCTCGATCACGTGGTCCAGCTCGCGCACATTTCCTGGCCACGAGTACGCGCGCAAGGCTTCGAGCGCCTGGAGCGTGAAATCCATGCGGCCACGGCGATAACGATCGCAATGCAGCCGCAGAAAATGATCGGCCAGAGCTTCAATGTCCTCGCGCCGATCGCGCAACGGCGGCAAATGAATTTCGACGGTGTTCAGGCGAAACATCAAGTCCTGGCGAAACCTTCCTTCGGCGACATCGTGCTTCAAATCTGCATTCGTTGCCGATAACACGCGCACGTTGACTTTGCGGGTCTTTGAAGAACCGACGCGCTCGAACTCCCCGGTCTCCAAAACCCGCAAGAGTTTCGCCTGCAGATTCAGCGGCACGTTGGCAATCTCATCAAGGAATAACGTGCCGCCATCGGCCAGCTCAAAGCGGCCGACGCGATCGGTTTTGGCATCGGTAAAAGCTCCGCGCACGTGACCGAACAATTCGCTCTCGAACAGGCCTTCGGCCAGAGCGCTGGCGTTCACCGACACCAAAGGCTTCGCGGCGCGGCTGGACACCGCATGCAGCGAGCGGGCGATTACTTCCTTCCCGGTGCCGTTTTCGCCGGTGATCAGAACATTGGCGTCGGCCGGGCCAATTCTTTCAACCACCTTCAAGACTGATTTCATGGCCGGAGATTGTGCGATGACGCGCGGCAGGTTTTCTGCAACACCATCGCGGAGGGCGAGATTCTCGGCTTCCAATCGTTGACCGCGACGCAGTGCCTGGGCCAGTTCAATTTGCGTGCGCACGATTGCCAGCAAGCGCGCGTTGTCCCAGGGTTTTTGAATAAAGTCGCGCGCGCCACGGCGCATCGCCTCGACGGCGATGTCAACGCTGCCCCAGGCGGTCATGACAATCACCGGCAGTGTCGGATCCACAGCCTGAATTCTCGGTAACAACTCCAGGCCTTCACTGCCGGACGTAGTGTCGCGCGCATAGTTCAGATCGATCAGGACGAGATCGAGATCCTCTGTCTCCACAATTTTCAGGACCCCGGCGGGCGAAGATGCGGCCACTATGTAGTGGTGCTCGCCTTTGAGCAGAAGGCGGAGCGCGGCGAGCACATCAGCCTGATCGTCAGCGATTAGAATCCTGGACATTCTCATTAAGTTGGCGCGTCACCTATTCTGAGCGCAGAGCTACTAGGGGATCGACTCTCAGCGCCCGGCGTGCAGGAAAATAGCAGGCGAGCAAGACGACGAGAGCCAGCACGATTGCGACCAAAACGAACGTTAGCGGGTCTGCGCCGCTGACGCCGTAGAGCAAGCCACTCAGCAGCCGCGTCGTGGCCAGGGCGGAGCCGGCGCCGATAAGAATTCCGACGACCGCCAGGATCATGCCACGACCGACAACCAGTTTGAAAATGTCGCGGCGCTTCGCTCCCAGGGCGGTGCGAATTCCAATCTCTTTCGTCTGCCGGGCCACCAAAAATGACATGACGCCGTACACACCGATACCTGCCAGCATCAGCGCCGTGCCGGCAAAGATTCCCAACAGGACAAGGTTGAACCGGGGACGCTTCAACGCCCGGCCGATTCGCTGATCCATGGTCGAGATGCCCGACACAATAAGTTCCGGATCAGTACTGGAGATCCGTTGCTTCAATGCGGCGGCCACCGCGCCTGAGTCGGCGCCGGTGCGCAGCAGAAAAAAGATTGCCCAGCGTGGCCGTTGCGAATAAGGAAAATAAACCTCCGGGCGCACCTCTTCACCTAAACCAAATCGCTTGACATCGCCGGCTATACCGACGACGTCCAGAACTGCACGTTCTCTTATATCAATCAGACGCTTTCCCAATGCCGTCTGGCCCGGCCAAAGCCGGCGGGCCAGAGTTTGATTGATGATTGCGACCGGCGAAGCGGCCGCATCATCGCCGTTAGTGAAGTCTCGGCCTTCGACCAGGGGAATGCCCATTGTATGAAAGTAATTTGGCCCCGTGTTGAAATAAGCTGCCTGTGGATACACTCCCGAAGGAGGTGGTTGTGCTCCTTCAGCCAGCACATCGATCGATTCCGAGCCGCCAAAGTGAGGTCCGGAAGTGGTCGCGCCGACAGAAACAACGCCGGGTATCGTTTTAATCTCATTTGTGATTTGTCCGTAAAGTGTGGCTACTCGCTCTCGTCCTTTGTATTTCTGGAGCGGAACCGAAACCTGAGCGGTCAAAACGTTTTCGGGATCGTAGCCTGGCTTGAGTGCTATCAGGCGAATAAAGGTTTGGCCCAAAAGGCCCGCCATGACAAGCAGCACCAACGCCAGGGCGACTTGTGAAATTACCAGCGCGGCCCGTAGCCGCTGTCCGCCCCTTTGGCGAAATAGACCACGACCCTCTTTAAGTTCCTCAACCAGGTTAATGTTTGAAGACTGTAGTCCGGGTGCCAGCCCGAAGAGGATTCCCGTGATAATCGAAAGCGCCAACGTGAAAATTAGTACCGGCCCATTTAGTTTGACGTGTTCTGCCTGAGGAACCGAGCCCGGGAGAATAGCGATAAACAAATCAATCAACCAAACGGCCAGCATCAAACCGGCGGCGCCGCCGGCGAGCGAGAGCAAAGCACTTTCCGTCATCAACTGTCGCAGCAATTGGAACCGGCCGGCCCCCAACGCGACACGCAAGGCAAATTCCTTTCGGCGCGATTCAGCGCGCGCCAGCATCAACATGGCTACGTTGGCGCAGGCAATCAGCAGTACTAATCCTACCGTGAACATAAAAAGTAAGAGCGGCTTGCGTAGATCCCCAACTTCATTTTCATGCAACGTAGTAAGCGCCACGGTCCAACCGGCATTTGCCTCGGGGTATTGCTGCTGGAGCCTGGCTGCAATCGTTTTCATCTCGGCTTCAGCTTGTGAGAGCGAAACTCCGGGCTTCAGGCGCGCATAGGCTCGCCGATTGCGCGCGCCCCGTCCCAGAAATTGATCGGGATCGACCGTTAGCGGCGCCCAGATATCCCATGAGCCGAGATCCAGAGCGTCAAGCGAAGATGGCAGGACGCCGATGATGGTAAATGGTTCCTTATCCAGTGTCAGTGTCTGGCCGATCACTTTCTCATCACTTGCGAAGTGGTTCTGCCAGTACCTGTCGCTGATCATGATCACGTGATCTCGCCCAATCTGATTCTCTTCCGCGGCAAACAGGCGGCCACGCTGCGGCGTGATGCCGAGAACTCGAAACAGACCGGGTGAACAGATAGCGCTCGCGGTTCCGGTAGTGCCTTCGGGCGTAGTGAGACTGAAATGCCAATCGCGCCAGGCGCCAAACTCTTCGATGGTGGAACTTTGGCGCTCCCAATCTTCAAGATTGCGTGGCGAGACGACGGGCGGGATGTTCTTCTCAGGATTTTTCTCGCTGATAACAATCAATCGATCTGATGCCGGAAAGGGAAGCGGTCGCAGGAGCACGCCGCTGACGAAAGAAAAGATAGCCGTATTCGCTCCCAGGCCAAGGGCGAGAGTCATCACGGCCACTGCCGTAAAGCTCGGATGTTTGATCAACCCTCTGATTGCATACTTGACATCCTTGATGAACGTTTCCATGGATCCCTCCTTTACGAAAACGTTCCGTATCGTGCCCCTGAACGCGAGCGGAACCTCTAAACAGAACTCATTCCTGATGGCGGTTACTCATACCGCAGCGAATCAACCGGATCGACCCTGGTCGCGCGTTTTCCGGGAATGTAACAGGCAATCAGCGCTACCGCCGCCAGCAGCAACGCCACACCGCCAAAGGTCAGCGGGTCAGTTGGCTTTACACCGAACAACATTGTTGCCATTAATCGCGTCAGGGCAAAAGAGCCGAGCAGTCCCGCGACCATGCCCACGCCGGTGAGGAACATGCCGTGGCCGAGGATCATGCGAAAGACATCGCGCGGTTGCGCGCCGATGGCCATGCGAATGCCGATTTCGTGGGTGCGCTGCGTGACCGCATAAGACATGACCCCGTAAATACCTACAATTGCGAGCACAAAGGCCAGGCCGGCAAAGATGCTCATCAGCATCAGATTTAAGCGTTGCGGCGCGACGGCTTCCCCGCGAATCTCATCCATAGTGCGGATGTTATAGATGGGTTGATCAGGATCGGCTGCGGTCACCTGGGCGCGCGCCGAGGCGATCAATTGATTCGGATCGCCCGTTCCCTTGATGAGGATCGTCATACCCGTGAAGGGAAGTTGCGCAGACGAAAAATATCCCTGGACGCGATTTGAATCGTCACTCAGGCTTTCCATCTTCACTCGTCCTACAACGCCAACGACTTCGAGCGCCGGCGCCTTTGCATCGCTGCCGAACCTGATCCGTTTGCCGACGGCCTCTTCCCCCGGCCAATGCTGCTTGGCAAACAATTCATCGACAATGATTACGTTCGAACCTGAGATCAATCGCTCGCCTTCACTTAGTTTGCTAAGGTCGCGGCCGGCAATAAACGATCGATTGTCCTGTTCGGTAAAGTAACGACCATGCAACAACGGAATATTCATCGCCTTAAAATAGTCCGGCGAGACTGTGCATGCTTCCATAAGCGGCGTCTGTCCCCGCGGGGGTTCGGGCCGTCCGTCGACCACAAATGATGTCTGCCAGCCGTTATTGCCGAGCGGCAGTCCTGACGCGGCGGCGGCGTACTGCACGCCGGGCAACGCGCGAATATTCTGCAGCAGGTTATTGAAGAAAGTGCTCTGTTGTTCCAGCGTGCTGTATTTTTTTTGCGGCAGTGAGACGTTGAAACTCGTGAGATGCTCGTAAGAGAATCCGGGATTGACATTTTGCAGCCGGTAGAAACTGCGAAACATCAAGCCCGCGCCAATCAAGAGAACCATCGTCGTAGCCACTTCCACGATTACGAGCGAGCTGCGCAACCAATGCCGGGCCGAAGTTCCTCGTCCGGCCTCTTTCAAAGTCTCGTGCACATCGACTTCACCTGCCTGAATCGACGGGACCAGGCCAAACAGAATTCCCGTCAACACCGAGACGCCGAGCGTAAAGCCCAGCACTCGCCAGTTCAGGGTGATCTCTTTCGCGCGCGGAATGGCAGTCGGACTAACGTAAAGAATCCATTTAATTGTCAGCCGGGCAATCCACAAACCAATGCCCCCGCCCACAATCGCCAGCAGCAGACTCTCGGTCAGCAGTTGGCGCGCGATACGCCAACGACTCGCACCCATCGCCGCGCGGATGGCCATCTCTTTCTTGCGGGACGTGGCGCGCGCCAGCAAAAGGTTGGCTATGTTCGCGCAGGCGATGAGCAAAACGAACGCCACCGCGCCGAAAAGGATCCATAGTGTGCTCTTCACCGTATCGCCGACGAGGACTTCCATCAGCGTGCGAATGCGAACGCCGTCATTCGTATTTGAATCGGGATATTGTTGCTGGAGATTGGCGGCGATGTTGTTCATGTCCGCCTGTGCCTGCGCCTGAGTCGCGCCCGGCTTCAATCGCGCCACGCCATACAAGCCGGGGTGATTGCCGCGCTGTTGCCAATTGGGGTCACCCGATAGTTGGCCCACCGGCACCCACATCTCGACGCGCGTGGGAAAAGCAAAATCCTGGGGCATGACGCCGATGACCGTGTAGCTCTTGCCATTCAGCGTGAGCGTTTGATTCAGGATGCTGTTCTGGCCGCCGAACCGGCGCTGCCACAAGGCATAGCTGAGAACGACGACCGGAGCGGCGCCGGGCTTGTCTTCATCGTTGGTGAACAGCCGGCCGATCCCGGCGTGGACGCGCAGCGCCGAAAACAGGTCGGCCGAAACCTGGCCCGTCAGAATACGCTCGGCTTCTCCGTAACCAGTCAGGTTGTAACTGTTGCGATTGTAAACTCCGATCTTTTCAAAGACGTGGTTCTGATCCCTCCAGTCGGTAAAGTTCGGATACGAAATCGACATTTCATCGAGCACCGGACTGCGCTCGTTCAAAAACAGTAGTTGCTCGGGGTGGTCAAAGGGCAGCGGCCGCAGCACTACTGCATTGATGACGCTGAAGATTGCTGTGTTCGCGCCGATACCAAGAGCAAGTGCGAGAATGACAATCGCCGTCATCGCCGGCGTCTTGAGCAACATTCGCGCGCCATAACGGATGTCCTGAAAGAGTGTGTTCATGATTTAACCTCGACTGGAGCGCAAGCGTCCTTGCTTGCATTGCTTCGGCAACCGGGACGGTTGCGCTTCAGTCAATTACTCGTATCGCAGGGCCACCAGCGGATCGACTTTGGTGGCACGTCGCGCCGGCAGATAGCAAGCTAGCGCCGCAACCAATGCCAACAACAAAGAGACTCCCACAAACGTAATTGCGTCGGTCGGATTAACTCCGAAAAGAAGCTTCACCATCAGTTGTGCAATTCCAAAAGCTCCCATTAATCCAAAGCCGAGACCAATCAACGCCAGGGACATCCCCTGTTTCATTATTAGAAAAAGGACGTCGCCGCGCGCGGCGCCCAGCGCCACGCGGACACCCACTTCACGCGTGCGCCCGGCCACGACATAAGACATCACGCCGTAAATTCCGATGGCTGCCAGCACGACGGCCAGAAGACCGAAGCTGCCCAGGACGATCGCCGCCATGCGATAAGGAAACAGCGGCAGGCTCATCTGATCGGTCAAGGTAGTTACATTAAATAGAGGCAATGTCGGGTCCAGTGTCAGCAGCTCTTTGCGAAAAGCGGCAATCGCCGACGCATTATCGCCGGAAGTGCGGCCCACCAGCGTTGTGCTGGTGCTGTAGTCTTGCCACAGCGGACGATAAAAGGCAGGTTTCGGATCCTCGCCGAGGCTGTTGTACTTGCCGTCAGCGGCGACGCCGACTATTTCCCAAAATGGCTGATCCGGCCCACCAAAATTGAAACGGCCGCCGATGGCCTCGCGATTTGGAAAAAAGCGCCGCGCGAAAGTCTCGTTGACGATCGCGACGCGTGATTCAGTCTGGTCATCGTGATCGGAAAAGTCGCGGCCACGCAGCGGAATCTCCATCGTGCGAAAGTAGTTCGGACTGATGTCATTGGGCACGGCCACCGGAAGATTCGAAACATTCGTGATTGGCTGACCTTCAACGTAGATCGAGGTATAGCTGTAGTCGAGTGTCAGCGGCAGAGTTGAAACCAACGCGGCTGAGCGAATTCCGGGAAGGCTCTGCGCGCGTTGCAAAATTTGTTTTTGGAATGCGCGTCCCTTCTCTTCCGAATATCCCTGGAGACCGAGATCAAATGAAAGAGCTACCGCATTTTTCGGGTTGAATCCCGGTTGAGTCTTCTGTGCGACTTGCAAGCTCCGCACAACGAGGCCGGCGCAAACTAACAGCACAAGCGACAGCGCGACCTGCACGACAACCAATCCGTTTCGCAAGCGAGACCGGCGAAACCCGCCCATCGACTTTTCATCTTTCAAAGCCGGTACCAGGTCAGGCCGCGAAGATTGCAGCGCCGGCAGCAGGCCAAACGCAATTCCCGTTAGCAGCGAGACGCCGAAAGCGAACAGCATCACCCGCCAATCCAGATGCAGATCGATCACCAGCGCGATGTCTGTTGGTAATTTCGTGGAAGAAACAAGCGCAATGATCCACGACGCGAGAAACACGCCCCCAATCCCACCCGCCAGCGACAGCATGACGGTCTCAGTCACTAACTGTCGCACAACTCGCCAGCGGCCGGCGCCCATCGCGAGTCGAATCGCCAGTTCTTTTCTGCGTTCGGTGGCGCGCGCCAGCAAAAGGGTCGCGAGATTCACGCACGCCAGCAGCAGCACCAGCGCAACCACGACCATCAGAATCGTGCTGAAGCTGATCACGGAATTCCGTATGTCCGGAATGAAAAGTCCCGGTGTCAGCAGTCGCACTCCTCTGCCTTCGTTCTCGCGCGGATACTCTTTGCCGAGTTGAAGTGTGATCGCGCTCAGCGCGCTCTGTGCTTGCGTCACAGTGATTCCGGATTTCAACCGGCCTACCACGAACAAGTTGTCGTCCCCGCGAAAATCCAGCCAGGTGCTGCCCGGTTCAATCTCGTGGCCCATCATCAGCGGCACGAATATCTCGGGTGCGTATGCGACTTCGGTTCCATGGAAACCTTCCGGCGTCACGCCGATCACCGTGAAGGTGTGGCCGTTAATCCTCAGCGATTGGCCCACCGCGTTGTGGGCGGAAGCAAATCGCTTCTCCCAACACGCGTGGGTAATTACCGCGACCGGATGCGATCCGGGTGTTTGGTCTTCTTCGGGAAGAAAATAACGACCGAGAAAAGGCTGGATGCCGAGCGTCTCGAAATAATTTCCCGACACCAGGAATCCCCAGACGCGTTCATTCTGTCCTTCGTGACTAATGCTCATGGGCGCAAAACGATAAGCCATCAGACCGGAGAACACGTTGTTGCGATCGCGATAGTCTTTGTAATTGAGATAGGACTGAATGGTGTAGTCAGCTCCGCGATGCAACGTGCCAAAGACTTCAACCAGCTGTTCTGCGTGCGGCACCGGCAAAGGTCGCAACAAAACAGTGCTGATCAGGCTGAAGATGGCGGTGTTCGCGCCGATGCCGAGCGCCAATGTGACTACTGCGATGGCCGTGTAGCTGGGCCGCTTCACCAAATTACGAAAGCCATACTGAATGTCTTTGACCAGTGATTCCATAACCAGACCTCAGCCACTACTCGTATCTGAGAGCAATCAACGGATCGACCTTCGCTGCCCGCCGGGCGGGTAGATAGCAAGCAAACAACGCGATCAGAATCAAGAGCAAAGGCACACCAGCAAACGTCAGCGAATCGGTCGGGGTCACTCCGAACAGCAAACTCGTCATCAATCTCGTGCAGGCAAGCGCGCCAGCCAGACCGATTACGACTCCAATCACGACCGGGGTCATGCCACGATTCATCACCAGCAGCACGACATCTGCCGCTCTCGCGCCGAGCGCAATGCGAATTCCGATCTCCTGTGTGCGCTGCGTCACCATGTAAGAGACAACGCCATAGATGCCGGCCATTGCCAACACCAGCGCGGTCGCCGCAAAAACGCCAAAGATCACAAGGCTAAATCGGTGCGTGTCGAGCGACGCAGAAACGACTTCAGTGAGAGTCTTGAAGCTCGCGGGGGTGTCCGGTCTGACTGATCGCAGAGTGTTACGCAATGCGGGAACCAAAGACTGCGGGTCAGTCCGGGCGCGCACGACAATAGCCAAGCGCGCGACCTGCCACCACTGCGGCCGCTGCAATGAATACGCGTACACCGTCGGGTCGGCTTCACGATCCAACGAAGCGTCGCGTACGTCACCAACCACGCCGATCACGTGTAGCAGATGCTTGTCCGTATCCATGTTGCCAAACTGAATTTCACGGCCGAGTGGATCCTGATTGGGCCAATACTTCTGCGCGAGCGATTGGCTTATGACCGCAACGTGCGGCGAGCTGACTGTGTCCGTGCGATCGAACATGCGCCCCCGCAGCAACGGAATATTCATCGCCGCGAAATAGCCGGCACTGGCGATGCGGTAATCCGCATAGCCTCGTTGCGCGGGATGGTTATTGATCAAAAACGTTCCGTTTGCACCACGATCAGCTAATGGCAATACGTTAATGCCGCCGACAGCCGTGATTCCAGGCAGGCCTTGAATGCGCTCGAGCAATTGCACATAGAATTGACGCAACCGTTCGTCTTCCGCCGGTGTGATCGTCGTCGGCAGAGACAAAGTCATTGCCACCGCACTGTCTGGCTTGAAACCGGGATCGACTTGCATCAACTTCACAAAGCTCCGCCCCAACAAACCTGCGGCTGTTAACAGCACCAGCGTGAGGGCCACTTGCGCCGTAACGAGCGCGCCGCGTAATCGCTTCTTCGCGGGGTCCGCAGATTGTCCGCGCGCGGATTCCTTGAGTCCTGATTGCAAGTCCTGCCTGCTCAATCCAAATGCCGGCAACAATCCCAATACGACCGCAATTATCAACGCCACGGTTGATGAGAACAGCAGCACGCGCCGATCGACACTGATTGTATTGATGCGCGGCAGAATCTTGTCATCGAGGCGCAACAGTAGCGCGATGCCAAAACTCGCGCAGGCGGTGCCCAAAGCTGACGCAGGCAAAGTGATCGCAAGATTCTCGATTACCAGTTGCCGCGCAAGACGCCACCTCGAAGCTCCCAACGCGGAACGAACCGTGAATTCTCGCTGACGCGAAGTGAACTGGGCCAGCAAGAGGTTCGCGTAATTTGCGCAGGCCATCAACAGCAACAGGGTGCCGGCGCCGAGAAACAACCACAGCCCCTGACGCACACTACGTGTAAGAAACGTTTGCAACGGCACCATAGCGAAATCAACCGCATCGGTCTTGTCGCCGAATTGCTGCCGCAGCTGCTTCGCGATTGTGCTCAGCTCGGACTGCGCTTGTTCGCGCGAGATTTCGGGACGAATACGACCAATCACAGGCCAGTTGTGGGCCGTCCGCGAAGGGTTGACGGGGTCAGTGTTGCGCGTCATCCAGATCTCGGTGTTGGCAGGATAATCAAATTGCGGTGGCATAATCCCGACCACGCTACAACTGACACCGTCTATGTTGAGCCTCGCGTTCGCGAAATCACTCCGTCCTCCCAGGGCTTTTTGCCAATAGCCATAGCTCAGCACCACTGCGACTGGTCCACCGTATTTGTCTTCTTCGGGAAGAAAGGCACGCCCGGCTAATGCCTTCACACCCATCACATCAAAAAACTGCGGCGAAGCAAGCGAGACCCTCGCGCGTGCTGCTTCGTTGCCGCCCGTGACAACGAGTGGAAAACTGCCTGCCGAAATTGCCAGCGCGGCGAAGCTCTTGCTGTCGTCGCGCAGGTCATCAAAATTTGGTTCAGCGAATAGCATGTGACCGGCGTCGACGCCGACTTCACGCAGGACTACGATTCGATCGGCATCGTGGTAAGGCAAAGTGCGCAATAACAAAGCATCGACGACGCTGAAGATCGTTGTCGTTGCGCCAATGCCGAGCGCCAGCGTTGTCAACGCGACGATTGCAAACGCCGGTCGCTTGACGAGATTACGAAGGCCGCAGCGAACATCGTTGATTATTGTGTCCATGAAACGAATTTCCGATCGCCGATTGCTGTTTCGAATCGATCAGCAAAGACAAAACTCAATCGGCAATTCCCTATTCGTATCTCAGTGCCACCAGCGGATCGACTTTCGTTGCCCGCCGGGCGGGAATGTAACTGGCCATCATGGTTATGAGTCCCAGCACCACCGCGACCGCGATCAGTGTGAGCGGATCAGAGGGCCCGACACCATAAATCAGCCCTCTCATCAAGCGCGTCATCGCCAGCGATGCCAGCAAGCCCAAACCAACTCCGCACAAGGACAGCAGTATTGCCTTGCCGAGGACCAGCTTCAGCACTTTGGCCCTTGGCGCGCCGAGCGCAATGCGAATGCCGAACTCATGCGTTCGTTGTGTGACCAAAAAAGAAACAACACCATAGATGCCGAGCGCCGCCAGCAATAACCCGAGCCCACCAAACGATCCCAGCAACAAAGTATTAAAGCGCGGATCGGAAAGTCGGCGAGCCATTAGTTCTTTGCCCGTGGCAACCTGGGCCACTGGTTGATCAGGATCCAAATCGCGAACGATCTCGCGCATGGTTGTCACATATGCCGAAGGCGCCGCGCTGGTGCGCAGCATCAACGCCATCGGGCCCCATCCTTCGCGATCAGGTTGGTAGTACGGAACATAAACCGTGGGCCTTGGTTGTTGATCGATTGGGCCATCCTTTACGTCACGAGCGACGCCGACGATCGAGCGGCGCTTGAAAGTCTGGGTCGGCTCACCCGGTGGCGCCGGTGGCAAAAGACTTTCCGGCGGTCCCATCCAAATCCGTCTGCCGACAGGTTCTTCATTGGGGAAAAACTGACGCGCAATCGTTTCATTTACGATGGCGACCTGTGGGGCGCTCTCGGTGTCGTGCGCCGTGAACTCGCGTCCGCTTTCCAGCTTGATGCCGGCGGTCCGAAAATAGTCAGGGCTAACTAACAGGAATTCAACATTCGGAACTTGAGATAGCGAAGCCGCGATCGGACGTCCTTCGATGCTGAAATTTTTACCCCAACCGCCGCCGAATCCAAGGGGCAACTCGGAACAGGCCGCGGCGCTCTGCACGCCAGGCACGCCACGCACGCGTTCCAACAACCGTTCGTAGAAATTCAGCTCCGCCGCGTCGTCCGCATATTTTGCTCCCGACAACGGCAGCCGCATGGTCAGGAGATTGTCTGGTGCGAAGCCCGCGTCGGTGTGATTGAGATTGAAGAGGGTCCTGATCATCAAGCCGGCGCCCGCCAGCAGAACCAGCGCGAGCGCGACCTCGGCGGTGACTAACGAACTGCGGATCCAGTTTCGCCGTCGTCCTGAGGTCATGCCTCGCCCGCCATCAGTCAAACGCTCGCGCGACTGCAGATCGCGAAGGCCAAGCGCGGGCAGGATGCCAAAGAACAAAACACTCAACAGTGAAAGACCAGCGGCAAAACCCAGGACGCGCCACTCCAGTAGGATCGGGTTTTGTTTGGGAAGAGTGGAAGGCAAGAGCGATTGAATCAGATTTAAGATCCAATAGGCGAGCGCGATTCCCAGGAGGCCGCCCATCAAACCAAGCGGCAATGCTTCTATGATCAATTGACGAATCAAACGCCATCGGCCTGCGCCCAAACTAACGCGAATGGCCAACTCTCTTTCGCGCGAGGCGGTGCGCGCCAGAATGAGGTTCGCGATGTTCGCGCAGGCCACGAGCAACACGAACCCCACCGCGGTCATGAGCACGAGCAGAGCCCGGCGCGAGTCACCGACAAGTTGTTCCTGAAGCGGAACCGTAATGGCAAGTTGCCCCTGATTCTCTTTGAATTGGTTTTCCAGCGCCGCATTGATCCTGTTCATGTCGGCCCGTGCCTGATCGATCGACATTCCTGGCTGTAAGCGCCCGACCAGTTGGACAAAATGATTGTTGCGGCTGTCCATGTTGTCGCCAGGTGGAAACGAGATGGGCGCCCACAGATCAACCTGCGGGTTGTTGTCAAAGAAGGGCATGCCTTGCGGCATCACGCCGCGAATCAGAACTGGCCTGCCGTTGACATTGATCTGCCGCCCGACAACATTTGGATCGCCGCCGAATTGACGCTGCCATAATCCGTAGCTCAACAGGACGACGCGATGCTGGCCCCACTTTTCATCATCGGGCAGGAAGTTCTGGCCGAGGAATGGAGCGACATGTAACACGGGAAACAGAGTCGCGGTAATCTTCGCACCCTGAATCCGCTCGGGCGTTTGACCAGTCACAGAGAGATTTACGTCGCTAAAGTAATAACCGCCCAGGCCGTCGAGGGTCTGATTTTGATCGCGGAATGCCCGATAGTCAGGCAATGCGCTGCCTGCTCGCGGAATTCCTCGGTCCGGCCACGCAGAGAAGAGCATGATCAGCCGATTCGATTCCGGATAAGCCAGCGGACGGAGCAGCACTGCGTTGACCACGGAAAAGATCGCAGTATTGGCCCCAATGCCGAGCGCCAGCGTCAGGATCACGATAAGTGAAAAAACCGGGTTTCTGATCGCCGTCCGAATTCCAAAACGAAAGTCCTGCCAGAATGTCGCCATGTCACACCCCCCAATTCCAAACTGGCTCCTTGTCGCCCTCACTCGTACCTCAGCGCCACTAACGGATCGACTCTCGTCGCGCGTCGCGCGGGGAGACAGCACGCCAACAGCGCGACTGCTGAGAGCAGTAGCGCCACACCCAGAAACGTCGTGAAATCCGTGGGACTCACTTCAAAGAGCAAACTCCGAATCACTCGCGTGAGGGCAAACGCCGTGGCCAGGCCGATCATCAAGCCAATCAAGACCAGAGTCATTCCTTGTCGGGCAATCAGCTCGAAGACCTTTCGCGGTTGTGCGCCAAGCGCTAGTCGAATTCCGAATTCGTTCGTACGAGTGGCGACGTTATAAGACATCACTCCGTAAAGTCCGATGCAGGCGAGCAATATGGCCAGCAGACCAAAGAAACTGCAGAGAGTGGTGATCATGCGCTCAGTCGCGACGGTCTCACCCATGAGTTCGTTGAGGCCGCGAATCTCAGGCGCTTCAATCATGGGCGACGCCTCCTTAACCGCGGCTCGAATGGCTGTGATCACGTTGCTTGAATTACTCGACACGTTGCTTGAATTACTCGAGATGCGAACTTCGTTAATCGCCCATGAGAAATTCGCATGACGCGAAACATGAAAATACGGGGTGTAAAACCAACTGCCGGGGGGCGTTCTCAGGTCATCGTGTTTCGAGTCGGCAACCACCCCAACAATTTCAAAATCCAAAGCTCCCGTTGGCGCAGTGGCCTTGACCCGGTGTCCAATCGGATTTGCGTCGCCAAAGTACGTCCGCGCCATTGTCTGGTTGATCATGCCGACGAGTGGTCCGCGACCTTCGTCTTGTGGTCCGATCTCACGGCCGAGTAGAATCGGAATATCTGCCGTTGAGAAATAGTTGGGGCCGACAAAATCGTTGAGTGCTACCGGCTGTTGCGCGCTCGGCGGTTTGTAGCCATCAATCGAGACGTTCATGCCCAAATCGATGTTGCTGAAGAGACCAGTGAGCGACAAACTCGCGCCGCGCACGCCGGGAATCGCTCTGAACCGCTCGAGCAGTTGCTGGTGAAGCTGATCGACGGCGACGCCTTGATAACTCTTCGTCGGAGAGACACTGAATTGCAGGAGATGTTCGCTGTCGTAGCCTACGTTCGTGTGCGACAGGTTCTGAAAACTTCGCAGGAAGAGGCCCATCGTTATCAAACACACGAACGAAAGCGCCACCTGTCCAATCACCAGGATCTTGGCCGTTGGCACACGGCCAGCCGGGGAGATTCCGGTCGTCCCCTTGGCAGAACCTTTCAGCAACCCATTCAGATCTGCGCGGGACGCGCGCATCGCCGGCCCTAATCCAAATAGCACGGCGGTTAACAAAGAAATTCCGATGGTGAATCCGAGAATTCGCGCGTCAGGATGAATATCAAGCGGTATCTGATTCGCAGCAGGCGAAACGAGTCTTATCAGCAGCACATCCGCCCACTGAGCCAGTAATAACCCGAGGAAGCCAGACATCACAGCCAGCAGCAGGCCTTCCATCAGGACCTGCTGCGCCAGGTGTCTTCGGCCCGCGCCCAGCGCCGAGCGTAGGGCAAACTCCTTTTGCCGGGTTACTGTGCGCGCCAAGAACAGGTTCGCGACGTTAGCGCACGCAATCAACAACACCAACGCGACGAGACCCATCACGACTGACAGCGGTCTATCAAACGACGTGCGTAGAGTTGACGCCCCGCGATTCCCGCTCACTAGCGCTATCTGTTGATTCAAAAATCCCGCGCGCTCGCTCTCTGACAGTTGGCCGGCTTCGGACCGAAGCATCTGCTGCAATGTTAGGTTGACACTCGCGTTCGCCTGCCCAATTGTCACGCCGGGTTTCAGTCGGGCCATTACTTGCAGCCACATGTATTTGTTGCGGATGTCCTTCGGCGGGGTCAGCACCTCTTTAGACACTTCGGTTTCCATCTGCAGCGGGATCCAAAAATCCGGCGCGCTCCCGACGGTCTCTCCGGAAAAGCCCGGTTGCGCGACGCCGATAATCTCGAAAGATGTCTCACGCACGCGGACGCGGCGACTGACGACTTTCGGATCAAAGGCGAAGCGGTTCTTCCAATAGTCATAGCTGATCACTGCCAAAGCGTTTGACGCGTTCGCCTTGTCGATCTCGGAAGAGAATGTTTGTCCGAGAATCGGTTTAACTCCCAAGCCTGAGAAATAAGCGCCGCTGACCGCGCTGATGCGCGCCCGTTCAGACTCGCCATTTCGACCGGCGCCTTCCACGATTACAGGTGGGGTAGATAACACGCTCTGCACGGCGAAGATTTCAGAGAAGACTTGATTGTGATCGCGCAGCCATTCGAACTCGTGATAAGCGAACAAGAATCGGGACCCTGTCTCTTGCCCTCCGTTCACGCCGTGCCGATCAGGATTTGAGAGAAAGACAAGCCGATCGGGATCTTTCACCGGGAGAGCGCGTAACATCACCGCATTGAGTACAGTAAAAACGGCGGTGTTGGCGCCGATGCCGAGAGAGAGCGTAATCACCGAAACCAGCGCGAACGCCGGATGTTTCCAGAGGCTCCTCAGCGCGCAGCGCGCGTCATTGATGAAGCTATTCATGAGTCCACCTCATTCGTACCTGAGCGCCACCAGCGGATCGACTTTTGTAGCTCTGCGCGCCGGAATTAGCCCGGCGATGATCGTGACGGCAAAGAGAAACAGCGCCGCGGCCGTCAGTGAAACAGGATCGGTCGGCGTCAATCCAAACAACATCGTGCGCGCAAAACGCGTCACGCCGAAGACAAACGGCAAGCCCACGGCGATTCCCACGCACGCCAGCAGCACGCCTTCGCGCATGACCATTGACAGCACGTCGCGCCTTTGCGCGCCAAGCGCCATGCGAATTCCAATTTCATGTAGCCGGCTGGCGACGCCATAAGACAGAATGCCGTACAGCCCGACGCTGGCCAGCGCCAAAGCAAGCAGTCCGAAAAAGCCTGACAATGTCGCCATCAAACGATCGCGCAACAACGATTCGCCGATCATCGACTTGAAGTTCTGAAAGCGAAGATTGATGCCGGGATTTACCTGGGTCATGGCGGTCTTGATCGCCGTGGTCAGTTGTGACTCAGGCAAGTTTGAACGGACGACGAACTGTCCGGCGGCGTCGGGTCGGTGCTCCTGCAAAGTCGGCATGAAAGCAATTGGCGCAAACTCTTCCCGCAGATCCTGATACTTCGTGTCTTTAACCAGTCCGACAATTTCGAAGACCTCTTCCGGATCCGTGGGCGTTGCTTCTCGCCGGAACCTCTGGCCGATTGGATTGGATCCGTTGAAGACTTTGCGCGCGAAGGTTTCATTTACAATCGCAACTCCTGGCGCGTTGTTCGTGTCATGCGCATTGAAATCGCGACCCGCGAGCAAAGGTATTCGTAAAGTCGAGAAGTAAGCTGGCCCAACCCAACTGAGCATCGCGGCCGTACCGGTTTCGCGACGGCCTTCCGGCCAAACATTATTGTCGGTAGAGTCACCGCTCAACGGCACAATACTGGCATCGGCTGCCGACTCGACTCCGGGAATGGCCCGAATTCGATCCAGCAGTTGCCATCGATAAGCGACGCGCTGCTCGGGTGGAAGATTCAAACGCGCAAATACCGTTTGGGTAATGAGAATCCCTTCCTGCTGAAAGCCGGCGTTGGTGTTGACCAGCTTGTTGAGACTGCGGGCAAACAAAAGCGCCCCGGCAACCAGCACCATCGACAATGCCACCTGCACAACTACCAGGGCGCGGCGCAAGCTGAATCGCTCGCGGCTTGCCGTCAGTCCGCGTCCGCTCGCCTTCATCGCCGCGCTCGGCTCAACGCGAGTGGCGCGCAATGCGGGAGTGAGACCAAAGAGAATGCACGTTACGGCCGCAATGGCGGCGGCAAATCCAACCAGCCGCCAATCGAACGCGAGATCCAGTACGATCGTATCGCCGGCCCTCGTTATGAGTGCGATGAGGAGCCTGCTGAGCGCCTGCGCGAGAAATGCGCCAAAGGCTGTGCCCACAAAGGCAAGGAGCAGACTTTCAGCTAATAGCTGTCGAACCAGACGGCCGCGGGATGCGCCGACAGCTTGACGCACGGCCATTTCGCGTTCGCGCATGCTCGCGCGTGCCAGTAAAAGGTTTGCGAGATTGGCGCACGCGATCAGGAGCACTACCGCAGCAATAGCCAGTAACAACCATAGCGGGTGCTCATAGTCTTCGCGCAGGACGGAGTAGCCCGATGCCGCCGGAGCGGCTTCGAGCTTGAAGCCGAGATAGTCTTTGATGTTAGCCGCAGGATAATTCCCCGGCAGCGCAGCCTGAAAAAGACCGGGTGAAATCGATTTCAGATTCGCATCCGCCTGCGCCAGCGTTGCGCCGGGTTTCAGACGCCCGGTCACCATCAACCACCAACTGGTGCCGGAATCGAGACGGCTATTCTTTCCACGCAGCGCAGCTTCGCTACAGAGCGGCAGCGCCAAATCGAATGAACGCCCAACCTCGAGACCATGAAAGCTTGGCGGCGTTACGCCGATGATTTCCAGCGAGTGATCGGCGAGTGTCAGTTTACGACCGACAATATCAGACGCGCCGCCAAATTCGCTTTGCCAAAACCCGTGACTGATAACCACGCTGGGTGAAGTGCAACCTCGGACATCATCCTGAGGATTCAACAGTCGGCCCACCACCGGCTGCACGCCCAGCACATTGAAAAAATCGCCGCTCACCCAGAGCGCTTTGGCCATTCGCACCTCACCGCCCTGTGCGAGATTAAAGCTGGTCGGAGACCACGCAAAAATTTCTGAGAAGGCTTGTTGTCTGTCTCTGATCTGCTCCCAAATCGGGTTCGTGACTGAGTTGTAACGAAAGCTGAAGCTGCCGCGCGCGCCGTTCATGTCGGAAATTCGCACGGCAGTCAATTCCTGCGGCGCGCGAACGGGAAGCGTCTTCAAGCGCACCGCGTCGATCAACTGAAAGATTGCTGTGTTTGCGCCAATGCCGAGCGCGAGCGATACAACCGCGGCGAGCGTAAAGCCCGGCGTCTTGCGCAACATGCGGGCAGCGAAACGAAAGTCTTGAAATATGCCAGTCATGTCAGTCACCCAAGCGAATCAAGCTAGCGCAACTGGTTCAGTTGGCTGATGCAAGTTAACAACTTGCGCTACCAGGTCTGCGTCACTCGTATCGCAACGCCACCAACGGATCGACCCTCGCTGCGCGACGGGCCGGGAAGTAACAGGCAAGCAGAATCACCACCAAGAGCGAACCCGTTACGATCGCGAAAACCGAAAAGTCATGCGTCTGCACATTGAAAAGGAGAGCGCTGATCAGCCGCATTAAACCGAACGCAGTTGCCACTCCGAGACCGACGCCAATGAGTGCCAAAAAGAACCCTTCTTTCAACACGAGCTTCATGATGTCGGCGGTGCGGGCGCCCAGCGCCATCCGCACTCCGATGTGATGCGTCTGTTGCGCGACCGAATCTGACACGACCCCGTAGATGCCAATCGAAGCAAGTAACAACGCCAGCCCGGCAAACACACCGACCAGAGTTGCCGGAAATCGCCGCATGAACGCCGCCGGAGTCGAGGAGATCAATTGCGGCATTGTCTGCACATTGAAGACGGCAGCTTGCGGTTCGAGCGTTTGAATACTGGAGCGTATCGAAGTGGCTAATCCACCTGGTTCGGCATCGGTTCGCACGACCAGGTTTGTAAAGATTGAGGAGTTTTGGCGGAACGGATAATAGATAACTGGCCGTAGTTCCTGATCGAGCCCGGTGATCTTCACATCACCGACGACTCCCGCGATCGTCATCGGCGGCGCGTCGATGCCCGCGTACTTCAGCCGACGGCCAACTGGATCGCGTCCGGCGAACAGGCGATCCGCCATGGTGTTTCCAATGATTACTACCTGGGTTGAATCCGACTTATCGCCGGAATCAAAAAAGCGGCCGGCAACCAGCGGCACCTGCAGAGTCTGAAAATAACTTTCGCTGACCGTGCGGATGTTAGCTTCGAGAGCCTGGCCCGGCGGCGGAATTGGATCGCCCTCGACATACACCGTTGTCGTGTTACCCGGTTGCAGCGGGAGAATGTTGACAGTTCCGACACTCGCGACTCCCGGCAAGGCGCCGATGCGTTCATTGAGCTGCTCCTGAAAATTGATTTGACTGTTGGCTTCCGTGTACTTCGTCGCTGGTAGTACGACCGTCATCGTCAGAACATTCTGTGGATTGAATCCGGGACTTGTCTGCAACAGCTTGAAAAGACTCTTGAGTAGCAGGCCCGATCCAACCAACAGGACAACGGCCAGCGCTATCTCTGTAATTACCAGCGCCGTGCGCAGACGATGGCCCGATCCGGCTGATGAGTTCCGTCCGCCCTCTTTCAAAATTCCGGTGAGTTCCAGCCTTGAAGACTGAATCGCCGGCGCCAGACCGAAAATCATTCCGGTCACAACCGACAGCGCGAAAGAGAAGATCAACATTCGCGTATCGACGTGAAGGTTGGCGAGAAACGGCAGCGCGGCGATCTGGTTCTGCGGCAACATCCCCACCAGCGCGCCCGTGCCGGCGTACGCCAGCAACAAGCCGGCGATGCCGCCGACTACTGACAGCACTACTGACTCAGTGAGAAGTTGTTGCACGACGCGCCAACGGTTGGCGCCGAGCGCCGCGCGAATCGCAACTTCCTTTTGTCTGGCCAACGCGCGCGTGAGCAAAAGACTCGCGACGTTCGCGCAGGCAATTAGCAAAACAAAACCGACGGCCGCCAGCAGCAACATGAGGATTGGCTGCACCTGTCCGACGACTTGTTCCTGTAACGGAACGAGCTTGAGCGTCACGCCCGTGTGCGACTCTTTGAACTGCTGCACGATATTGTTAGCGATGACGCTTAACTCGGACTGTGCCTGGCCCGCAGTGACGCCCGGTTTTAAACGCGCGATGAGATTCGTGCCATGCATGTACCGGCGCGTTAATTGGTTTTGCGTCGGCTGGTACGGCAAGAAAAGATCGGCCGGCCGCATGGCAAACTGAAAACTCTGCGGCAACACTCCGATAATCGTGTAAGACTCGCCGGCAAGATTCAGCTGTTGCCCAACGATGTTTTCGTCTCCCCCAAAGTGACTTTGCCAGAATGGATAGGTCAGGACTGTAAGCTTTGGTCCACCCTGCTTGTCTTCGCCTGGTTGAAAAGTGCGTCCTTTGATTGGCTGCACGCCAAGCACGGAAAAGAAATTCGCGCTGACCGATGGAGCGAACACGCGTTCAGAATTTCCGTGGCCATTTAAAATTGTTCCGCCGCCCGTGTAGGCCGCGATGTCACAAACTTTGTTCTGCAGATAATCCTGATAGTCCGGATAAGAGAATTCGCGCTGGTCAAAATCTTTCTGTGAAGTGCGCTCCCACATGTGGTAGAGCCGATCCGGCTGCTGATATGGCAGCCCCTTGATAATTGCGGCATCAACCACCGTGAAGATTGCCGTGCTCGACCCAATGCCGAGCGCGAGGGTCATCACCGCAATCAGGGAAAACCCGGGACGCTTGATCATTGTGCGAAAACCGTAGCGCAAGTCCTGTAGAAACTTCGACATCTTCGCCTCTCCTTCGTGGCTTGATCAGTCGTGCCTCAGCGCAGCCAGCGGTTCGATCCGGCTCGCGCGCCACGCCGGAACCAGACATGCCAACCATGCTGAACTGAGCAATAAGAAAAAGACCGCGGCGAATGCGCGGACATCGATCGCCGCTACCCCATACAGAGTAGTTTGCATCGCCCGGCCAACCAGATAGGCGCCACCGAGTCCGATCAGCCCGCCGATGAAAGCCAAAACGGTACCTTCTCGCAGGACCAAACTCAGGACTCGCGAGCGCTGCGCGCCGAGCGCCAGGCGCACACCGAATTCGTGAGTGCGTTGGGCCACGCCAAAGGCCATCACTCCGTAAATACCAACCGCTGCGAGCGAAAGACCGAGCGCGCCGAAACTCGCAAACAAGACCACGCTAAACCGATCGATAGCCAGGGCATCGCTGAGAATCTCTTCGACCGTTCTGACGTTAGCGAGAGGAATATCCGGATCGACTGAGTTAACTGCGGCTGCGACGCTCTTGACCAGTGCCTTCGGATCGCCCTCAGTCTTCAGCACCATCGAAGCCCGCGGCCAGGGGCTCTGCCAGAAGGGCACATCGATCTCGGAATAATCCTCGCGGAACCCGGCGCCACGAACGTTGTGAAATACGCCGACGACCTGGTATTCGATAGGTTTGCCGGCGGGAGTGCCGGGTCGTTGTTCGTTGATTACGATCCGTTGTGTCAGCGGATCAACCCCGGGGAAAAAACGGTTTGCAAAATGCTCGTTAACTGTGGCGACTGGCGCGCTTGCTTCGGTGTCGTGCTCATCGATAGCCCGGCCCTTGACCATTTGGACGCCCAGGGTGTCGTCGTAAGCGGGCGTGATCATCTGTAAGGCGGCGCGAGGACGATCCTGCGGATTTGCGAACGACTGGCCCACAATGGTGAATCCGACACTTTGGCCAGGGCCATTCGCCGGGACACCGGTCATCACCGCTGTCTTGCGGACGCCAGGTACGGCCGCGATCTTTTCCAGCATCTGCCGGTAGTAGGATCTGATTTGCTCTGGTCCATTGAGACGTTGATCCGGAACCGGCAAACGAAAGGTCAACAAATGATCGGTGCGCATACCCAGATCGATTCGGGTCAGGTTCCAAAAGCTCTTGAGAGCGAGGCCGGCGCTTGCAAGCAGTGTCAGTGCCAGGGAAAACTCGGCAATCACCAGAAATCGCCGGGCGCTGCGTCGCCCACCACCCGAACCTGTGCGACCGCCTAACTTCAATACTTCAATCAAGTCGAGCCGAGTGGCTTGCCACGCCGGAGCGGATCCAAAAAGCAAACCCGCGACGGCAGTTACGAGGATGGTGAAAATCAGAACCGGAACGCTCAGTCGAATGTTCGCCTCGGAAGGAATCATCGTCCCCACGGGCGGCATCACCGCCTGAATTAAATCAATGATGGTTCCGGCGAGCAGGACGCCGCTCGCGCCGCCCAGGACCGCCAGCACCAGACTCTCAGTTAGAAATTGTGAGAACAGCCGTAGTCGCGACGCGCCGAGCGCGGCGCGCAGAGCAACTTCTCGCTGACGAACGGTGCCGCGTGCCAACAAAAGGTTGGCGACGTTTACGCAACCGATCAATAAAAGGAATCCCACTGCGCCGAGCAATAACCAAAGGTTTCGCCGCGTGGCCTCAGTCAGAAAATCAAGATGCAGAGGCTCAACGCTTACACTACGGGGATTCGGTCTGGGGTTTTCCTTTTGCAATTGATCGCCAATCATTTTCATCTCGGCCTGTGACTGAGCGAGCGTCACATCTTCCTTGAGCCGGCCCATTACCAGTACCGGCCGCTGATCGCGATTCGATTGGTTTAGTGTCAGCGGCACCCAGAACTGCGAATTGAATCGATCGTAGATTCCGGGAGGTAAAATTCCGACGACCGTGTAGGGCTCGCCGTTCATGCGAATCGTGTGGCTAATGAGGTCCGGGTTGGCGCCAAAGTAACGACTCCACAACCGATTGCTGAGAATGACTACGTGATCTTGCCCAGGCTGCGCTTCTTCGGGCCGAAAGTCGCGACCGAGCAGGAAAGGCATTCGCTCCATGGTGAAGAAGCCCGGCGTGCGTTGCGAGCCAGAGACCTGTTCCGGCCGCTCGTTTGTCCCGACGTTGAATGATGCGCCGGCCCAGGCGTTCATATCCTGAAAGGACGAGCTGCGCTGTTTCCAATCGAGATAATCGGCCGCCGCCACGGAATTGCGGCTCCCGCGCTCCTGCGTCCAAATCATCACCAGTTGGTCAGGCTGGGGATAAGGCATCGGCTCAAAAACTGCATAGACCACGCTGAAGATCGCAGCTGTCGCCCCGATTCCCAACGCAAGAGTCAGCACGGCGGTCACGGTAAAGCCGGGATTCTTGAACAGCGTGCGTAAGCTATAAGTGAGATTTTGTTTTAATAGACTCCACATTGTCCTCACCTCCGCCGTGACGGCCACCTCTCACGGCTCGCCATCAGACTTGGTGTCTCCTTATTCGCACCTCAACGCTTCCAGCGGATCGACTCTTGTCGCTCTCCATGCCGGCACATAACACGCGAGCATCGCCACCATCGAAAGGAGCGCGGCGATCACCACAAAGGTCACCGGGTCGTGGATCGTAACTCCGAACACGAGCGTTGCCAGCAGCCGAGTCAGAGCCAGTGCGCCGGCAATCCCCAAAACCAAGCCCAGCGACACCATCTTGAGACCATCTTTGATAATTAAGCCGAGCACGTCGCGCGTTTGCGCCCCCAGTGCCATGCGAATTCCGATTTCGTTCCTGCGCTGCGCAACGGAGTAACTCATGACGCCGTACAAACCGATGATTGTCAGTAGCAGCGCCACCGCGGCAAAAATTGAGAGCAAGGTGGTATTGAAACGCGGCGCGGCCACCGACGACGAGATGTATTCCCCCATCGTCTTAACGCCAAAGACCGGGAGCTCCACATCCAGCGCGCTGACCTCGCGGGTAATGCTGCCGGCCAAAGACTTCGGATCATTCCCGCTTTTGACGACCGCGATTAATTGGGTGAAGGGCACCTGCGACTGTGGCAGGTAATAAGCCGGCTTCGGCTCAGTGTCGAGCGTTCGACTACGAATGTCAGCAACCATCCCGACAATTTCGCGCATGGTTGATTTCTCGTCGTCCCAGGTGCTGATGCCGGGCTGTATTCGTTTACCGATCGGATCTTCGCCCGGAAAGAACTGGCGCGCGAAGCTTTCCGTAACGATGATTACCGGCATTGATTTATGTTCATCACGCTCTTCGAAATCGCGGCCCTTGAGGATCGGGATTCCCATCGTGCGGAAATAGGCTGGTTCAGCGACGAACACATCGGCGGAAGGTTCGTCTTTGGGGGCCACCGGCCGGCCTTCGATTTGAAACGAGATGCCCATGCGATCGCCGCTCAAAGGCAAAGGCAGGATGGCGCTGGCAGATTGCACGCCTGGCAAGGCACGCAAGCGGGCAGTTAAGTCACTGAAGAATCGCGCCTGTTTCTCTGACGAATAACGCACTTCGGGGACCGACACGTTAAAGGTGAGAACATTCTGCGGTTGCAAACCCGGATTGACGTGTTGCAGTCGCCAGAGACTTTGAATCAGCAAAGCGGCCCCCACCAGCAACACGACCGCGATTGCCAGTTCCGCCACCACCAGCACGCCACGAACCCGATTCCGTTTGGCGCCTGCGCCTGCGCCTCGTCCTTCTTTTAATGACTCAGTTAATTCCGTGCTGGATAAATGCAACGCCGGGACCAAACCGAAGACCACGCCGGTCAGGACCGAGACACCGAGCGTGAACGCCAGCACGCGCCAATCGAGGCCCACCTGGATCGCGCGCGGAATGTCTTTCTTGCCCAGCGCAATCAACAGGTCGGACCACCAAACCGCGAGGGCCAACCCGAGCAAACCACCTGCCAGCGAAAGCAAAACGCTTTCAGTCAGCAACTGGCGCACGACGCGAATGCGACTGGCTCCTAACGCCGATCGCACGGCCATCTCTTTATGGCGCGTCATGGCGCGGGCCAGCAGGAGATTCGCAACGTTGGCACAGGCAATCAGCAGTACACACGCAACGGCGCCGAGCAGGATGAGCAGAGCCGGGCGCACATCACCAACCAGCGCACTCAGCGCTGATTCAACCCGAATACCTTTGTGAGTATTGGTATCCGGATATTGTTGTTCGAGGCGAGTTCCGATCGCGTCCGTCTCAGTCTGGGCCTGTGTCTGGGTGATACCCGGCTTTAGCCGGCCGATAACTTTAAGAAAGTGAGCACCACGCTGTGCGGTGATCGGTGAACTGCCGGCGGCGTCGTCCGCAATGGTGGTCCAAAGATCGAACGGTTCGTTCTGAATCGGAAACTCAAAACCGCGTGGCATAACGCCGATGATCGTATAGCTCTTCCCGTCGAGCGTGATCTGTTGATTGATAACGCTCGCGTCTGAATTGAAGCGGCTGGCAAACAGCCGCCCGCTTAAGACCACCACGCGGCCCGTCTCGGTGGGCTTGTCTTCATCCGGCAGAAAAGTGCGGCCGAGAAACGGCGGGGTTGCCAGCACCGAAAACAGATCGGCGGTGACCACGCCGCCGGAAATGCGCACCGGCTCGCCGCGGCCGGTCATGATGAAGTCGTTGTCGTGATACGCGGCGACGTGCTCAAACACATGATTCTGATCGCGCAGATCGAAGAAGTTAGGATAGGAATATGATCCGCGAAAGACGCCACGCGTCTGGTCCTTTTCAAACACAGACATCAGTGCCTCGGAATTCTGAAACGGCAGCGGCCGCAGCAGCACCGCATTCACGACACTGAAGATTGCCGTGTTCGCGCCAATGCCCAGGGCCAGCGCGATCGTGGCTACTATGCTCACACTCGGGGATTTGAGCAGCATCCGCAGTCCGTATTTGATGTCCTGTCCGATCGTTCCCATCTCATGCTCCTTTGGCTTATATGTCCTATGCGTCGTTCTGGTCCTATTCGTATCGCAACGCCACCAGCGGATCGACTTTCGTGGCGCGTCGTGCCGGTATCAAACATGCGCAGAGCGCGACGATCACCAGCGACGCCGCGATTACTGCGAACGTTGCCGGATCATTGGTGCTGACTCCATAAACCATTTTTGCAAGCAGCCGCGTCAGTCCCAGCGAGGCGAGCAATCCCGCGGCCACTCCCAACAAAACCATCTTGATTCCGTCGGCGAGCACCAGACCGAGCACATCACGGCGTTGTGCGCCCAGCGCGATGCGAATTCCCAGTTCCTGAGTGCGCTGTCCCACCAGGTAAGAGATGACGCCGTACAGTCCGATACTTGCCAGCAACAGCGCGAGCATGGCAAATGAATCGAGCAGCATCATGGTGAATCGCCGCTCAGACAAAGTTTGCGCGATCGCTTCCTGCATTGTTTGCGGAGTGAAGACCACGTTCTCAAGGTTCTGGTTTTGTATTGTGTGGCGGATCGAATCGAATTCGCTTTGTGATGAGCCATCGCCAAGCACGACCACGCCGAGGCCGGCGGTCAGACCCCTCATGGCGTTATCCGGGAATTGCCGGAGGGGTTCATAGAGTTGCGCTCGCAGCGACTGGCTTTCGTCTGAATCCAGGCCCCACTGTTTGACGTGGCCTACGACGCCCACGATCGTTTGCGGTTCCTGACCGTCCTGGCAGATCCGCTGGCCAATGGGATCTACGCCAGGGAAATACTTGTGCGCGAAAATCTCATCGATCACCACGACGGGCTGAGATGCTTCCGTTTCATGATCATCAAAGAAGCGCCCCTGCTTAAGCGGAATACCCATCACCGCCAGGTACGACGGCTCGACCCGATACACCAGGGCCATATTCATTTCGGCTTGACTGGCCGGTTTTGGTTGGCCGTCGATCCAGAACGAGAGATCGTCCTCTCCCTGTAGCGGAGAGCCGCCGGCTGAGAAGGAGACCGCGCGAATGCCTGGTGTCGAAGCAAGCTGGGTATTCAACTGTCTGAGCGTAGAGCGGATTGTCTC
>JBKPEE010000035.1:0-24795 GCA_046728235.1 Acidobacteriota bacterium | reverse complement strand
CTATTGATTCGACGCGGTCGATCGCCGCGGTATGGCTCTGCGCCGCCAGTTGTGATCCTTCTTCGCCAAACAAACGTTCCAGTTCGTAGAACCGATCGTCGAGCGCGTTCGTCAGATGTGCAGTGGTCCGCGCTGTCATTCCGCCGCCGATTGGTCCATCGTCGAGCACCACCACCGCTTTGCCTGCGCGCGCTAGCAGATAGGCCGTGGTCAATCCGGCGATACCAGCGCCAATAACGCACACATTTGCGCTGGTGTTTTCGCTTAATACGTTTTCTAACGGCGTATCAGCCGTGGCCATCCAAACTGACGTCGTCGTACCGGAAGTTGGCTGCATAGTTCCCCTTTCATTATCAGTTTGTGTCCCCTCCATCATTTTTCTTCAACGACCGTCAGAGCAACTAGAAGGCCGTGCGATTGGGCCTCGCGCTGACACGAAGTCTGAACACTTTCGTTACACGGACGTGCGCGCAATTCAGTTATTACTGAGCGCTTTCACATATCGCAACCAGTCTCTTTTAAGCGAATTCTTCAAGATTACTGCGGGCCGATGTGGGCAGAGACAACTCACAAACGCTGCAGCAACGCGCCGAGGAGCAACGCGACTGCGTTGAAGATTTGCGAATCAAAACCGCGTGGACGGCTTTAGCGCCGGTCCCCTGATGGAACTGAAGAGCCTCAAAACTGGTATGCACTAAAAACCCTCAGCACATCGTTCGTCCCCAAGTGACTCTCGTACCGTTCCAGGACAACCTGTTATCTGTTTTTGGGCGTATACAAGGATTTATTCGCGGCACACCGATTGACCACGTTGAGAGTTCAACCCTGACTAGAGGACCGGAGAAGCGATGAAAAAAACACTTATTAGGATTGTCAAGAAAGCACAGCGAGACCAGTCCGAGAGCCCATCAGAAACTCCTTTCGTGAGTGATTCGAATAGGTGGTCCAAAGCGGTTCGTTCATGGGTCGCAGAGTTTCGGAAGAACGGTGACGACAGATCTGCCGCCGCATTCGATCAGTTGTTTTCCAAACAACGACTTTCATAGCGCTCGAAGGAGAAAATATGGCTGACAATGGAAACGGTGGAGGTAGCAGTACCGGCGTGGTCGCTGTCCTCGTAATATTTGTGGTCCTAATCGTGGCGGCGTTTTTAGCTTATCGCGGCGGACTTTTTGGCGGCAGGAAGAGCCAGGTCGACATCAACGTTACCACCCCGCAAAGGTAGGGCGCGCCGGCTAAATAAGCCTGTCGGCTTCGCCAGCAGCCGCGCGTCAAAGCTTCAGATTCCCAGGTAGGCGAGAGAATCGATCGCTCGGCGCATGAGCAGGGTGATTTTCGGATGCGAAGCTTCAAGTTGAATCAGATCCTCTTTGAGTCGCTCAGCTAGACTACGGTATTGATGCGGTTTGATTTCATCACGTTTGAGCAATTGCTCAATATCATTCGCGCGAGTCAGCAACAGTTCGCGTTGTTGCGGGTCGAGGGCGTCAGCCTGTTTAAGTTCCGCATGCAAGTGCTCCAATTGCTCTCGTAGTTGCTCTGTGTCCATTCTGATTCCGTATTCACCGCGATTTGAGATCTATCATAAACGATCGCCACCGGATCGTCGCTAGTCTATTAAATTCCGCGGCAGCAAGCGACGGAATCCGTATGCAGCCATTGATTGACTGGGAAAACCAGCACGGCAGGGCGATTGATTAACGATCTGAAAGCGATCAGGGACTGACTGGTATCCGTTGAAAACGCGCTTTGCCTTCCGCGTCCGTCCATGAGATATCCAACACGTAAGGATTGGCCACGCCGGCTACGCCTTTGAGTCGCGCCATCTGATCACGCTCATCGTTGACCGGCCTGCCATTGATCCAAGTTCTATGGGAGAGGACAGCGCTGTCCTTTGGAAGGATGGACTTTATCGCGTCGAATCTTATGTGAGCCTGAGAAGGACCACCGTCCGGGGTCTCTTCATCCTTCAAAAAAATCGTTAGAATCTCGATCGACCTGAACGCTTTCTCAGACGTGTTCTGTAACTCTAAGAGGATCCTTGGTTTCGTATCCAGGAACCTAAAAGTAAAAGGCTTCTCTTTATTGTTACTTGTGCTCATAAGACTCTCTTCCTAAACGAATTTCACAATTCCACCGCAGCGACGCTTGAGTTCCTAATTGGCAGGCGGCCAATAAGGCTCCGCAACTGATCGAAGTTGTCTATGAGAAGGCTACAACTTGAACGTTAAGCTGTCCGTGCGACAACACACATAGGAGTGAAACTTAACTGTTGCGGCGGGCCACCGGTGTTTGGAGACCATTATCAACATCGATTAGAATCCGGCGTGAAACGATTGTTTTCTTTTCTGAGATACACAGGCCGGCGCGAACCTATGGTTGCAAGCTTAAATGAGCCAAGTTGAAAACCGCCTGCTCGCCGCCCTCCCCGTTGATGAGTACGAACGGCTGAGTTCGCATTTGCAGCCGGTCGCGTTTGCTTTGGGCGAAGTTGTCTATGAATTTGCCGGACAACTGGACTACATATTCTTCCCCACCACCGCAATCATCTCTTTGCTGTACACGATGGAAAACGGGTCGACCGCCGAAATGGGCTTGACCGGCAATGATGGTGTGGTCGGAATTGCCCTGTTCATGGGCAGCGGCACGATGCCCAATCGAGCAGTCGTACAAAGCGCCGGCGGCGCGCTCAGGATGAAGGCGAAGGTGCTGCGAGATGAATTCGCGCTTGGTGGAAAATTCCAGCGATTGCTGCTGCGCTATACCCAGGCCCTGATTACTCAAATCTCGCAGACGGCAGTTTGCAACCGTCTTCATTCAGTCGAGCAGCAACTCTGCCGCTGGCTCTTATTAAGTCATGACCGCTTAAATACCGACGAGCTGGTCATGACCCAGGAGCTAATTGCCGACATGCTGGGCGTGCGCCGCGAAGGCGTGACTGTGGCTGCCGGCCGCCTCCAGGATTACGGCGCGATCAGTTATGTTCGCGGCCGTATCCAGATCCTCGACCGGCAGAAGCTGGAACAAGCGGTCTGTGAGTGTTATCGCGTCGTCAAAGACGAGGTTGAGAGGCTGCTCGGTTAGCGGAGGTTTGTTCGCACATTCCGATCACCTGGCTGCAACCGGATGAATGAGAACTTCAGCCGGCTTTTGGACGAAGCCACCTTGATCACCTCTGAACACTGTTTCCCATTTCACCTTGATAGCGATCCAGCAGTTCTTTCAGGATTGGCGCAGAGTCAAAGGCGGGACGGCTGTGAGCCAGCAACATGCGGCCGACTGTCAACTGATAGGCGAGAATTTCTGGCCGCGAACCATCATTTTCGGCGCAGCCTTTGGCCTTGATTCCTGCCTTACACAAACGCCAGAACACAGCTCGCACCAGCGTGGCCTCACCGCTCAGACCACCGCTTCCGCTCAGAACTGCAGCGCGGTCACGCCATACTGCATTACATATCTCTCCAAATTGCTCTGAATTAATGGTGGTCATTTGAATCTCCTAATCAGCGAGAACCTTAGCGGCCTGATCCTGATCTGCAGGTGGAGCGGCAGCCTGCATTGTCTTCATGACGCGAGCCAGCTCTGCGAGTTGAATACTGCGCTCGCGATCGCTGCGAGTCAGATCATCAAGCATCAGTTCGCTCTTTAGATTGACTTTGAAATCCTGTTCGGCAGCGAAACGATCTCGTTGCGTGGAGCGGTTCTGCGACATCAAGATGACTGGCGCTTGCATCGCTGCCGTCATCGACAACATCAGATTCAGCAAAATGTATGGGTAGGGATCGAACTGCGCGCCGTTCTGGCCGCTGTAGTAAGCAAGAAAGAACGTGTTAATGGACATCCAAACGATCAAAATAGAGCTGTAAATAATGATGAACCGCCAGGATCCTCCGAACGCGGCAACTTTGTCCGCGACGCGCTGCCCCAGAGTTAGTTTCTTGTCAATTTCCGTATTGACGTTACGGCTGACACGTTGCGAAACCAGCATATTAGTTTGTCGCAGCCGCGCTCCGATCTCGCGAATCAAGGCAACCGCCACGTGCGGGTGCCTCAGCATGAACTGGTGAAAGTTATCCCGGTGCAGTCGATGCAGGGTGCTGTCCATCATTGCGGTGGCATTGGCGGAACGCTCGCCTTTATCCAGGACGGACAGTTCACCGAAGAAGTCGCCCGGCTTGAGTTGTGAAAGAGTAATTTCCTGAACGTCGTCATCGTGAACCCAGATACGGACCGCGCCGCTTTCAACGACATAGAGCGCGTCACCTTGATCGAAGGCGTGAAAGATTGCTTCGCCTGACTTGAAGAAAACTTGATCGACCTCTTCAGCCAGCATAACCAGGTCTTGCTCGTCGAGTTGTTGGAACAGGGGAACCAAAGCCAGGTGCCGGCTTTCATCGCCCCGTTGTTCTTCTGGTGTGTGGCGGCTCATGTTTTTCTCAACGGCTTGTCAGTCGTGCCTTGCTTGCGCTCTTTGAACGCCAACTGGTGGACTGGTCTTGTCAGGACCTGAATTCTAGGACCATGGTCGTGACAACCATTTCCACCGCTTAGGCGAATCGGCACTAGTTAGCAGCGATGCAAGTTGTGACTGTGGTAAGCGGATGCCGCGTCTAAGACTGGCGAACGGATTATTGACCATGCAAAAGTCCACCGGGCTTCGGCCTTCCACGATCTCGCTAAGTAACTGCGCATCGAGCGCGATCGGCGAGAAGAGCAGCATTTCCACGGTTCGCAGCCGGGCCATGAAGGCGTCGTGAGTACTATGAAATACTGGCACGCGCACTTTGCCATCGTCCTCAAGCGCAAACCAATCGCCGTTCGCGCGCCGCATGGCATAAACTTCCGTCATGACTCTGTCGTTATCCTTTACCTCATGGGCGTCCCCGCGTAGTAATGTGCATTTCATTTCGCCCGTCATAGCGGCGAAAGCTGGAGATAAGGAAAAATGCTCCCACGCAGGTAATTAGACCGACAGCGATGGCCACCCACAAATGAATTGTGCCGCCCTGCACATCGACGATCCCATCAGCGCCCCTGAAAACTGCGAACAGATAGAACTGCCAGGCAGCAATCGCGGCGAGAATTCCCAAACCGATTAACATTAAAACTCTTTTCTGACTCTGATTGATATGCATGTGTGCCTCCAGCCCGCTTTTGAGGCAAACGCCTGAGCGCGAGGGCTACGCATTTGCTAATCGGGGCAATTACAGTTTAGGCGAAGCGGAACAGACCGTCTGTGCGCTAGGCCGCTTATAGAAGTAGAGTTCAGGTTGTGACTAACTTAGCTGCAAACCGCTAAGTTTCCTTGCTCTATGTGTGTTGTCGCACGGACAGCTTAACGTTCAAGTTGTAGCTTTCTCATAGACAATATTTCCGCTCGCGCAATCAAAAGAAAGAGTGAAGAGTTGGGAATGCAGCGGATCGCGCAGGAGATCGTATGAGCAACGAAACGACCAACAGGGACCGGAAGAGAAGGATCCACTGGCACACCGCGATTTTCATGGCACTCTTTCACGTGGGCGCTATCGCCGCACTTTTCATGTTCAATTGGAAGGCGCTGGTGGTGGCCATCGTGCTCTGGTGGATTACTGCGAGCCTGGGGGTCGGCATGGGATTTCACAGACTGCTGACCCATCGCGCTTATAAGACGCCAAAATTGGTCGAATATTTTCTGACCGTCTGCGGCGCGCTGGCGCTTGAAGGCGGCCACATCTTATGGGTGGTAACGCATCGCATCCATCACGCTCATACGGATATTCCCGGCGATCCACATACGCCACGTGATGGCGGATGGTGGTCGCACATTGGATGGATGTTGACCGGCCCGGCGCAGCAACACGCTCCCTCGGTGATGGCGCACTATGCACCGGACCTGGTGAAAGACAGATTTCACGTATGGCTCAATCGCCTTTATTGGGTGCCGCTGGTTTTCCTGGCCGCGGCGTTGGTCGTGTTTGGGGGTTGGCCATATTTGATGTGGGCTATTTTCTTTCGGGTTACTTTCAATCTGCATGCCACGTGGCTGGTTAACTCGGCCACCCATATGTGGGGCAGGCGGCGGTTCGCGACGCGCGATGATTCCAGAAACAACTGGTGGGTGGCGCTGCTGACCTTCGGTGAGGGCTGGCACAACAACCATCACGCCCACCCCACGTCGGCCCGGCATGGACTCGCCTGGTACGAAATCGATCTCAACTGGTGGGGCATTCGGGTGATGCAATTTCTGCGGCTGGCGAAAGCCGTCCGACTGGTCAGCATGACTAATCATGCCGGCGGGTAAGCCGGCACGGCTTAACAATTAATCCGTTTCAGTCAAACGTAGGCGAACGAAAAGTATTTTCATGACCACAGAAGACGACGACATGCCGGCCATCATCCTCGTAGTTGAGGATGTGCATGAGACGCGCGACGGCATTGAAACCTTATTGATGGCCGACGGCTATACCGTGGCCCTGGCCAGAGATGAACGGGATGCCATCGAAAGCGCGCAGCGAACGCGGCCGGACTTGATTCTGATCAGTCTGGCTGGGTCACCGCACGAAGTCGTGC
The DNA here is from genome assembly GCA_046728235.1 of Acidobacteriota bacterium. Lineage (GTDB taxonomy): Bacteria > Acidobacteriota > Blastocatellia > Pyrinomonadales > Pyrinomonadaceae > UBA11740. The sequence continues at coordinate 18,246 of JBKPEE010000035.1, read as the reverse complement.
TTAGTGCTCGGAGTATTCGCGAACGTGCCGAGGTGGGCGAACTGGTGCCGGTGGTGGTCTTTTGCATTGACGGTATCGATGAAGGTGATGAAGTTGAGATTAACGAGAATGTCTATCTCACCCGCCCGGACAACTTCAATCAGTTGCGGAGCCTGATTGGCCGCCTGCTGAATAAAACTTCAAGCCTCGCTGCCGTGGAATTGTGAAATTTGTTTAGGAAGAAATTCTTATGAGTAATCCCAGTCATCCATCTAACCTTAATTCTGCTTATATCTTATCGCAGCGACTTGTGGTCTCGGGACGACAAATCGGAACGAGGAGTTCCTAATGTCCAAAACCAAAACGCTGCGTGCGACGCCAATCAACCGCCTTCTTGCTGCCCTGCCGAAAGATGAATATCGGGCCCTGAGCCCTAATTTGGAACTGTGCCCGCTGGTTTTTGGGGAAGTGATTTATGAACCGGGCGATCTAATCCGTTACGTTTATTTTCCTGTAAGCGGCATCATCTCTCTGCTGGCGGCGGTCGCAGAACGGGCCACGCTTGAAGTAGGCATCGTCGGCCAGGAGGGGATGGTGGGCTTACCCGCGTTTATGGGAGTGAAAATCTCGGGCAATCGCGCAGTAGTACAAGGCGCGGGACAGTCGATGAGAATAAAAGCAAGTGCCTTCCGTAAAGAGTGCGAGAATGGTGGCTCATTGACGCGATTGTTGCGACGTTACACGCACTCACGATTGATGCAGATCGCCCAGGGGGCGGCGTGTAATCGATTCCATCCGATTAACGCTCGGCTGGCCCGCTGGCTGCTGATGAGCCGCGACCGGATGGGCACCGATGAGTTTCAACTCACGCAGGAATTCCTGTCCAACATGCTGGGCGTGCGGCGCGAGGGCGTAAACAAAGCTGCCGGCGCGTTGCAGGCACAAAACTTGATCAGCTATAGCCGTGGCAACCTCTTGATCCTGGATCGAGCGGGCCTGAAGGGAATCGCCTGTCATTGCTACGGAGTCATCAAAACGGAATACGACAGGTTCCTTCCGAAATAGCCGCGCGGTCGGGCGCTCATCTGCCTCGCTGGTCTTTTTCGCGGGCCACCGACCTCTTCGTGACCCGTCTGTCGTCCCCAAAAGCTACCAAGGTGGTTTAAGAAGAAGGATACAAGAGCTATCGATGCAATTCTAAAAGTGGAGAAGTTATGAAGAACACGGTGGGTTTGTGGATCGATCACCAGAAGGCTGTGATGGTGTTTCTGGCTGGCAACGATGCGGAAATCAAGCTGGTCACTTCAAATGTCGAAGCAAAGCACCGGGCAGCGGATGTGACTACGCCCGCGGACGATGTTCGTCAGAGAGGTTTGACGGGATGCCTCGATAGTTTCTACGACCAGGTGATTTCATGCATTCGCGGTGCCGAAGAGATCTTTATACTTGGGCCCGGCGAGGCTAAAGGCGAACTGAGAAAACGACTCGAGCAAACCTACCTCGGCCGGCGCATCGTCGGGGTCGAAACATCCGACAAGATGAGCGATCCGCAGACGGTGGCGAAAGTTCGAGAGCACTTTTTCAGCCGAGCGGCGGCAGCAAATTGAGTGTCCAGGAATGATCACTGTTTCAACAACGCAACTTTCAGCCACTACCGGCCTCGAGCATGTGTGCGGTAGCGCACACATGTGGTATATTGCCATGCGATCAGCCTGCTTGACATCTGGATCGAGTTTTTCCGGCTCCTCCTCTTGCCAGCCCGCTGCGCAATCCCGCGCAAGTTGAAACGGCTAATTAATACTTCGGACGCCGGAGATCGGAAAATGAAAATCCTGCTCTACAACCCCGACAATGGGGTGACGCGCAACTTTATGCCGCACCTCTGGATGTTTCTGCTGCAGGCAATTACCCCACCCGAGCATGAGGTTACATTGATTGATGCCAACGCGCGGGCGATGAGCGATGAAGAAATCGTTCAGTTTGTGCGAGCGCAGGACATCGAACTTGTCGGAATTGGCGCCATGACCAGAATGGCCGAGAAGGCCTATCGCGTCGCCGACGCGATTCGCGCCGCCGGCGTGCGCGTCGTAATGGGCGGACCGCACGTTACCGAGGTTCCTGACGAGGCGCTGGGGCGGGACGGAGGGCCGCGTCATGCTGATGCAATTGCTCTCGGTGAAGCAGATGAAACCTGGCCCAGGATAGTTCAAGACGCCGCGCGGGGTGAACTCAAAGAGATCTACGCCCCGGTTGACGAAACGGGCAAAGAACGCAAGCCAAGTCTTCAGCCGTATCCAGCCATCCCATGGGAGACATTAGACCTCGAGCAGTTCGACTTCTTTCCGCGCCTTTTGCGGCCTTTGTTGTCGCGCGTTGGTCCGCGCTGGCGAACCTTTCGCATAATTCCCATCGAGTCGGGCCGCGGTTGTCCTTACGGCTGCGAGTTTTGTACGGTCACAGGTTTTTTCGGTGATTCAATTCGCTTTCGCACCAATCAAAGTATTGTTGACGAACTCCTGAAGTTGAAAGCGCGCGCGAAGCAAGAAAGCGGTTTCGTCACCGTATTTTTCGTCGACGATAACTTTGCGATCAGTATCAAACGCACGAAATCACTGCTCCGCGACATCATCGATGCGGGAGCGCAGATTCCCTGGACTGCGCAGATCAGCGCGAACCTGTTGCGGGATGAAGAACTGGTTGACCTGATCGCTCGTTCAGGCGGCAGGATGATTTTCATCGGTATGGAGTCAATTGATCCCGTCAATCTCGCGGACGTCAACAAGAGCTTCAATAAGCCCGAGGATTACGCGACCGTGCTCAACCGGCTGGACGAAAATAACATCCGTGCAGTCACCTCATTCATCATCGGTTTGGACAATGACACGCCGGGAGTCGCCGACCGCATACTGCAACAGGTTCGCACCTGGCCGGCCGGATTTCCTATCTTCGGGCAGCTTACGCCATTCCCCTCAACCCCACTATACAAACGTCTACTGAAGGACGGCCGTTTGATCCGGCCCAAACACTGGTTGAAGTTTGAGCGATACTCGATGGCGCACAAGCCGCTCAGAATGACTATAGATGAAACGCATCGCGAACTTCATCACGCATGGGCCGCTTCATACAGCCCCGAGCGTAATGCTGAAGTGATTCAATCAATGCATCAAAAGGGCTTGGGACCTCGCGTCTTTCACTTCATTGCGAGGCTCGCGTTCCGCGCGATCTATTTCCCGCAGACGACCAGGCGCGCCTGGATAAAAGTAATCTTTCAAAATCGGCGCACGGTCTTTGGCTTTGTCAAAGAAGGGCTCGGCATCATGCTGGGTTCCAGGAAAATGAATAGAGGCAGCGATCAGAGCTCGCCCGCAGTGGTAAAGGTGAGGGAGGTCGACGACCAGGTCAATCGGCCTCATCTGGTAAGTGCGCGCCGAATCCTCGAATAGATCTTACTCGCCGCTAACTTCGCACTTCTGGCCCTAAAACAGCAAGGCACGTGGTCCGGAGAGGTACTCGGCTTGCAACTTCGGATTAACTCAGGCATAATGACTGCTGTTAACCCTTCTCTCGCGCATCAACGGTGATGCGCCCGCGCATAAAACGATGAGCGCCGGACGTCTGGATGGTTCGAGAGCAGGCTGGCTACTAAATCTTCGAAGCCGCTCTGTTTAAAGAGCATCCGAACCAGGTCCTTCGACCGCTACCGTTTCGCCGAAGCCAATCCGATTCGCAGCTTCTTTTTCATTCCCAAAGAGGAAAGGTACATCTCTATGTCAAGTAAACTATATGTTGGAAATCTCGCTTTCCAAACCACCAGCCAGGATCTTCAGGAGCTCTTTGCTCAAGCCGGCACGGTTGAATCAGCGAGCGTGGTCGAAGACCGCATGACCGGACGTTCAAGAGGGTTCGCCTTCGTCGAAATGTCGAGTAAGGAGGAAGCTGCTTCGGCTATCGATCAGTTCAATGGCAAGGAAGTCGGCGGCCGGGCGCTGAAAGTCAACGAAGCCAAGCCGCGTGAAAATCGCAGCGTCGGCGGACGGGGCTTTGGCGGAAACCACGGTGGTAATCGCGGTGGCGGTCGCAACGGCGGCGGCTACGGCGGCAATCGCGAGCCGCGCTGGTAATGACCAGTGCGCATTGAGCAGCAAGCAGTCTTTGGGTCTTCCCCGCGGTCGCCTCATGCGTTGCCCATGGCGAAACCCACCGACTGTGCTGCCCCTCGACAACAACGGCGACGATAACTTCGTCGCCACATCAAAAGGAGTTTATGGATTTTTCTCAACTGGGACTCGCGCCCGCGCAACTGAGCGCCTGCGAGTCTCTCGGATACAACGAACCGACACCAATTCAGCGACAGGCGATTCCTGTCATCCTCAGCGGCCGAGACGTAATCGGCTGTGCCCAAACCGGCACCGGCAAGACGGCCGCATTTCTACTTCCCATCATTCAACAGATCAGCGGCCACTCGAGACCGGGGCTGCGCGTGCTCGTGCTCGCGCCCACGCGTGAGTTGGCGCTGCAAATTCAAAAGAATTATGGCGAGCTCAACCGCGTCAAGACCAACGCATCGGTGATTGCGATCGGCGGCGCGAACATCCGAACCCAAATCAGCGGGTTGCGTCGCGGCGCTGCCGTTTTGATTGCCACGCCCGGACGCTTGCTCGATCTGACTGAGCGCGGCGCCGTCAATCTTTCGACCATTGAAGTCCTGGTTCTGGACGAAGCGGATCGCATGCTCGACATGGGGTTCCTGCCGGCGATTCGCCGCGTGCTCGCCATGTTGCCGACCAAGCGACAGACGCTTCTGTTCTCCGCGACAATGTCGCCGAGCATCGAAAAACTTGCTCGCTCAACGATGAAAGAGCCAACGCTGATCGAAGTAAGTCAGCGCGGCCGCGCGGCCACCATGGTCGAGCAGACTGCTTACCATGTGGAGCAGCATTCAAAGACAGCGCTCTTGATTGAGTTGCTGGAAAAAGAAGGCGATGAATTTGAGCGCGTGCTTGTGTTTACCCGCACGCGGCGAGGCGCCGAACGCCTTTCGCATATTTTGAAAGCGCGCGATCACAGCGTGAATCGCATTCACGCCGATCGCTCGCAACCGCAGCGCGAAGCAGCACTGCGTGAATTCAGCGACGGACGAGCACGCGTGTTGGTAGCGACCGACATTGCCGCGCGCGGCATTGACGTCGACTCAGTCTCGCACGTTATCAATTATGACGTGCCGGCCGCGCCCGAAGATTACGTGCACCGCGTTGGCCGCACGGGCCGGGCGGGCAATCAAGGTAAAGCAATCACGATCGTTGCACCCGTCGACGAATTGTCGATGCGAGCGATCGAAAGACTCACGGGTCAAGCTGTAAAGCGAGTAGTACCCGAAGGTTTTGGCGGCCCACAGGCATCGGTTGCCGGCACCAGCAAGTCATTTATGCCGATTGCGCGAACTGCTCGGAGCACAGTTCGCTCGTTCAGTCCGCGGCGCCGAAGATAGAGCGCATAAAACTAATCGAGTAACAAGGAGCAGCTTATGGGAGACGGACAAACCATCAAACTTGGGGATCGAGTCGAGCAGATGTGCCTCACCTGCAACGAGGAACGAGGTCATGTTGTAGCTTTGATCACGAAGAGCGGAAAGATCTCGCGCGTGAGTTGCCCGATATGCGGTTCACGCGTTCCCTACCGCAGCGGGACGGCGCCTCGGCCTTCGACCAGAGTCGGCGCCGCGTACGATCGCGCGCGAACTTATCGTAAGGGACAAACCCTTATACATCCGATGTTCGGCGAGGGCGAAGTCACAGCCATCATCGAACCGCAGAAAATGGATGTGCTGTTCGCCGACCGCATGCGACGCCTGATTCATGCGCATTCGTAAGCCGCAACGCCCGAAGTCGAAGCAATCATCCGGCCTGTTGGTAACGGCGGGAACCTTGCTGACGTTTCGTGCGGAGTTAATGCCTGGCAGAGAAAGAAGCCAGCGCATTTTCGAAGTGGCGCGAGTGCTGCGGAATGGGCGGGTTGAGTTGGCGAGCATCGATGGAGAACATTCGCTCGCCGAGTTCGAAAACTCCCAAAACGGAAGAACTTAGATCCGAACTAAGTGGCGGACCATGCCAGGGCCAGGGATAATCAGGTCATCGCAGTGTTAGCCGACCTGGAATCAGCAGCCGGCTCAAACTTCATTGGTACATTTCACTCAACCTGCGAAAGTGATAGCCCATGGCGGCGAGTCGCAGGGTTTCCGCAACACGATTGCGGTGTTTGATGACAGCCCGCGTAAAGAAACTCCAGAACTCTTTGCGTTCACGGTCGAATACTCCGAGCTTCAGCATGACGCGCATCAATGAGGTGAACCCGCTGATCAGATTGTAATGGTTGGGCTCGCTGAATTGCTGCGCCGTTCGCTTCATCGAATCGAGCACGCGTTCATAATATTCGCGCGGACTGTAAATGGTCCGCATGATCGTATGGTAGCCTTGGATCAACAGCGCGGGATCCATTCGCGTCTTGAAGTTAAAGGTGCAAACGGTATTGTTGCCTGAAGCCTCGCCGAGCAAGCGTCCTTCCCGCTCCAGTCGCTTCCACAATTGAGTTTCGGGCAGCGCGTTCAGCAATCCCACCATGGCGAGAGGAATCGCGCTCTTACGAATGAAATCGATCTGCCGCTCAAAGATATCGATTGGATCATTGTCAAATCCCACGATGAAGCCGGCCATCACTTCCATTCCATAGCTCTGGATCTTTTTCACCGAGCTGAGCAGGTCCCCGCGATTCTGCGACTTCTGTGCTTCGTGCAAACTCTCTTCGACCGGTGTCTCAATGCCGATGAAGACGCGGCGGAAGCCGGCGTCGCGCATATTCGCCAGCAACGCTTCGTCGTCAGCAAGGTTCAGACTTGATTCCGTGATGAACGAGAAGGGGTAGCCGTGCTGCTTCTGCCACCTGGCCACTTCGGGCAGCAGTTGTCTGACATTCTTTTTGTTGCCTATGAAGTTGTCATCGACGATGAAGACCGTTCCGCGCCAACCAAGCTCTAGTAGCGCATCGAATTCCAGCAGCATCTGTTGATTGCTTTTCGTTCTTGGCACGCGTCCGTAAATTTCGATGATGTCACAGAATTCGCACGAGAAAGGACAACCGCGTGAGTACTGCACGGACATGGCGCTGTAACGCTTGAGATTAGCGAGACGAAAATCAGCCAACGGCGTTGCGGCTAGTGGCGGCCGTTCAGTCGCCTGATAAGTTCGCTTGGCTTCGCCGCGGGCTAAATCCGCGACAAACTGCGGCAGTGTAGTTTCAGCTTCGCCCAGAAAGATATGATCGGCGTCGGGTAATTCTTCAATAGTAGTGGTAACGTAAGGGCCGCCCAGCACCACGCGTTTGCCGCGCGCCTTGCATCGCGCGACGACTTGCCGGAGCGATTCTTTCTGCACCAGCATCGCGGTCACGAACACCATGTCGGCCCACTCGATGTCCGATGACCGGAGCCGTTGCACATTGAGATCGATTAACCGGCGTTCCCATGACGAAGGCAACAAAGCCGAAACCGTCAACAGTCCCAGCGGCGGAAAGGCACAGCGCTTGCCCTCAAACGGCAATGCATGTCTAAAACTCCAATAGGTATCGGGAAACTCAGGATTGACTAATAGAACTTTCACGCGTTTTCTCCATCTGTCTGCCGAACAAGCAAAGTCAACCAGGTAAACACGACTGTGCTTGCCGGGTTTGCGCCGACCATTGCAATCAACGCTATCGCAGCGAAAGCTAAGGGGAATTAACGCCGAGACTTAACGGTCTTCTCGCGACCCATTTTCAGCACTTCGCCCGGGTTGCACTTGAGTACTCGACAAATCGACTCGAGGGTATTGAACGTAATTCCCTGAGCCTTGTCTTTTTTCAATCGCCAGAGCGTCGTGTGGCTGACGCCGGTTTCTTTCGCCAGCCAATAAAAAGATCGTCCACGGGCTTTCAGTAAGTGATCGATGTGAACTCGAATCATTGCACCTTTTCTGCTGAGCCACTACCAGCATACAGGTATATTTCACAGCTGTCCAATATTTAATGCACACAATATATTTCGAGTTTGACATATATTCACTGTACGTGTATTGTTATCAACAGATTGAGTTCCGGCTAACTCTGTCCTCAGCTCTTCTGGAATTCTCCAGATTACCTGAAGCCTACAGCTCATAACCGGCGGCACATCATCGATGCCGCGATACGATTGTCTGCGTGATTAGCAAACCGAACTTGAACGAACTCGGCTTTAGGGAGCGGCGTGTCGGTAGTGTCGCGATTCTGGATGTCGATGCGCAATTGAGAATTAAGCTGCGATTCGGCGGCAGCAGTGTGCCCCTGGCAAACGCGGCAGCATCGCTCGTGGCAGCCGGGCAAACACACATCCTGCTTAATCTTGACGGCGTGAGTTCACTGGGGGCGAAGAGCCTGGGAGAGCTGGTTTCGGCTTTAGTCGCGGTGAAGCAGAGCGGCGGAGAGCTGAAACTTTTCAATCTGGGGCCGGCAGTCCGTCAATTGATGCAGGCCACAAACTTGTTCGCCGTTTTTGGGCTGTACGAGAGTGAAGCCCAGGCGATCGACAGCTTTTCGGTAAGCGTGACGGCAGCGCATGCCCTTATCGATCGGTCTCTTCCAGCAGGAGCTGAATAACCAATGATTGTCTGTGAATTCTGTTTGCACCATACGCAAGATGGCAAATGTCAACTCGGGCTCAACATTCCGAAAGGCATGTCTTGCCGCGAATTCGCTCCGGGCATTGAAAAGTTCTGCGCCGATCCAAAGGATTTCGTAAATCAAAATCAGATCGTCCAAATGGCTACTTTCTTTGGGTTCCAGCGAACGGAATTGAAGAAGATCAGGCAAATGGCGGCCGGCGAAGAGAGCCGAGAGGCGGCTGCTTGTCAGGTTTAAAAATTAGAAATGATGAATTTATTGGGAATCAAAACCAAGCTGACGGGATGGAATTGGGGTAACACAATCTTCCTGGTTGTAGCTCACGTCACGGCGATCGCGGCGTTATTTTTCTGGAGCTGGCCTGCGTTTATCAGCGCTGTAGCGCTTTATTGGATCGCCGGCAGCCTCGGTATCGGCATGGGTTTTCACCGGCTCATCACTCATCGTGGATACCGAGTACCTAAATTAATTGAATATTTTCTGGTTACCTGCGGCACCCTGGCAATGGAGGGCGGTCCGATTCAGTGGGTGGTAACGCATCGCATCCATCACGCGCATACTGACCGGATCGGCGATCCCCACACTCCGCGCGATGGTGGCTGGTGGGCGCACATCGGTTGGGTCTTGCGCGGCACAGCTCAGGATCACGATCAAACGACGCTCGAGCGCTATGCACCCGATCTGATTAAAGATCGCTACTACGTCTGGTTGAATCGCTGGTTCTTCGTTCCGTTGATAGTGCTCGGCGTGATGCTGTTCGTGTTCGGAGGCTGGGGCGTGTTGCTTTGGGGTGTGTTCCTGCGGCTGACGCTTGCTTTACATGCTACCTGGCTGGTCAATTCCGCCACGCATATGTGGGGCAGGCGGCGCTTCGCGACGGGCGAGGATTCACGGAATAGTTGGTGGGTGGCATTGCTGACATTCGGCGAAGGTTGGCACAACAACCATCATGCGTATCCGACTTCTGCTCGTCACGGTTTGCGTTGGTACGAAATCGATTTCAATTGGTTAGGCATTCGGGTGTTGCAGTTGTTTGGATTGGCGCGATCAATCAAGCGAGTTCGCTTTGATCGAACTACTTCGACCTGGCATCTCGTCCGCGGTCGCGTCAAAGCACAGCGGATGTTAAAGCCGTCTGAGGCCAAACCGATGACGGCGAACTGAAGATTGATGGGAATGCCTAAGATTATCTGGTCGTGCTCACACTGCGGAACTGTGCTGCCGCTATGGCAAGTAAAATGCTCGAATTGCCGGCGGCTGGCATTGAGCTGGCTTCACTTAATTGTGGGTGTAGCCGTGGCGCTGGCGGTGGTGTTCGGCGCTTTGAAACTCATATAGATGATCGGTTTGAGAGTTTACATCAACGACACAATCGCGGAGACCATCAGCGGCCACCTGGTATTCTACAGCCGCCGCGAAGATGGCCCTTACTATCGCTGGGTCTTTGATGACGCTCTGAGTGAATGGCGCGTGGGTCGCGTTTTGAATTCCGGCATCGCAGCGAAGGACCTTACTCTGGCGACCTGGAAAAAGTTACCTGTGGCTTTGCAAAGAAGTATGGTCGATCACTATCAGGAAGATTAGAAAACCTGAGAAGGAGACTCTATTGGCAAAAGATGATTTGATTCCCGCCGAAGGCACGATTATCGATAAGCAGCCTAACGCATTCTTCAAAGTTAAGCTCGACAACAGCGAGCACGTTGTATTAGCCGCTATTTCAGGCAAGCTGCGTAAACATCGCATCCGAGTTCTGGTGGGCGATCGCGTTAGCGTCGAAATGTCTCCATACGATCTGGCCCGGGGCCGTATCACATACCGTTTCCGATAAGACGATGACCAAATTGCGGTGATTCTTTATTGAACTGCCGCGGTGTCTAAAGCAGCTTGAATTAGTCCTCCATTTGGACTTGGAGCGGGCGATAGGCCTCGAACCGCAACCTTCATCCTTCACTGCGCCTAAAAAACCAGAATTACTCGATCCCTGGCGAGTATGCGCAGGATCTCTCCCTCAATCTGAAATTCTGTCGCTTCGTTGCTTCAAAAACTCAGTTTCGACCTTCTGTACTTCACTGTCGACGCACGCCACCTCAATTGCCTGCGCCTAATTCAATAGAACCAGCTTGCCACTACTGCTAATCGTCAATCCGTCCGCCGCTGCGCCGCCGGTGACCTGACAGTTGCCGTTAATCGTCAACGTTCCGGCCGGCGCAGTAACGTAGCCATAGACTCGCCCGCCGCTGTTCAGCGTGAGACCGCCGGCAAAAAGATTGAGCGTGAGCCAGGCTGGATTCGTGGAGTTGCCGATCGCTCCGCCATTAACACTAAAGCCATTAGCAAGGATCACCAGGACCGGACCGACCACTTGTATCTGCGCGCCGTTGTTGAGGGTGAGCAGCTGGAACGCATAGACCGTGGGCACCGGCGAGCCGGGCACGCCCAGGATGAATCCATTGCCGCCGTTGGCCGCGAAGTCGCCATAGGCGCCGGCGGGCACTGTTAAGAGACCGGCATTGCCGTTGAGGTTGAGATCGCGGACCGTGGCCCAATCACCGACGCTCTGGCTCGGGTTATTAATCGTGACACTACGATTGCCGGCCGGCGGCGCCGGAGCGTCAACAATCGGCAGCGCTAACGGATCGGTCCGCCGGACGACATGGCCCAGCGTGGTGCCGTTGTTGAGCGTGACGTTGCAATTGGTGGGCGCCTCGCTGCCGGATCCGTCGACGGTCCCACCGTAATTCGGCGAGCCGTTGATGATCACATTCGGCGTGCCCGGTACCAGCAAATCGCCGCTCACTGTTGTAGTGCCATTCAACGTGACATTCTCGGCCAGCATCTGCTGGAGAGAACCCGTCAGTAAGCCACTGTTGGGCCCCGGGGCGTGACGCACCAGGGCGACCGGTGCGATCGAGAGCGTGGCCGGATCACTCGCGGTACTGCCTGTAACTACCGATATCGATCGCCTGGACGTTGGTAATGGTCAGACTTGCGGCGGTAGCCCCATTAATCGCGAACCCGTCTTTGAACCATTGATAGGTGAGCATCGGCGAGGGATTCACCGTTACCGAAAAAGTTGCGGTGCCGCCCATCGGCACGGTCACGCTTTGCGGCTGCATGACAATCTCCGGCGGCCCAAAGATCTCAAACTGAATAGCGTTGCCGGTGACGATGAAGGCGTCCGTCAGGCCGGCAGGCAATCCGCTGAACGTAAGATCGGCGGCGGTAAAGTCGGTCGATCCAAATGTCGCCAGGGTGTAGACGTTCCCAGCGGCAAGACCCGGTGCCGCCGTGAGGGCAAAGTTGTGCAGACCCGCGCCCCCTTTGGTGAGCGCGCCATTAAGAGTGAGTTGATTGCTCGTATTGCCAAGTTCGAAAGCAAGTACCGAGTCTGCATTCCACAATAGCGAAACGGCGCGGAGCGATGAACCAGCCGTGGCACTTCCGGGACGCAAAGTGCTGCCTGAGTTCAAGACGACGTTGCGATTGATCGAACCGTCTCCGGTGAGCATCGCCCCGGCGTTAACTGTAACCACGTTCCCGGTTGTGCGATGCTGCCGTCGACCTCGAGTGTCCCTCCGTTGATGGTCACGGCGCCGGCAAAGGTGTTCGTGGCCCTCAGCGCCAAACTACCGCCACCACTCTTGGTGACGCCGCCGTTGCCGGCCAGAACTCCGTTAAGCGAAATATTGTGCGCTACGTCTGCCGGATCGGCAGCGCGGAAATTGATGTTGCCGCCGTTAGGCAGATTGATTGGCAGGTTGGTGCTCCAATCGGCTTTGGCGCCTAACACGCCGCTGCTGAAATTGAGATTGGTGGCAAGCCCGGCGCCAACGTAGCTTCCCATGCGAATACCTTTTGCTCTCGCGATCGTAGTCATTTTTCTTGGGACTGGTAATGTCGGTGGTCAGCAGGAGAGGTCTAACGAAAAACCTGTCGACCGACCTCAACCTGATCGGCTTTTTTCGGAATCGTGATTTTCTTTTTTTTAATAGAGCTTGTTCTTCTTTACCCCCGCTTAATGATGAAGACTGTTTTGTCATCAATCCGGTCCTCTTCCCCAATCTGCCGCAGCTGGTCGTCGTCTTTTGTGGCGTGTTCCAGTAGCGCCTTGCAGATCTCTCTCGCTGATTTCCAATAGTGCTCCTGCATCACAGCTTCGAGGTGCTGGCGTTCTTGCATATCGCTTCCGTCATAGACGCCGTCGGTATAAAGGAAAAGAATGTCGCCCGGACTCATTAGCGTGATTTCGGCAACATCAGACGTGTTAGCCGGCCTGGCCCGTAATTGCATTGAGAAATACCGCTTACGATCCGGATGATCAGCGGGGATTTGCAGGCCCAATGGCAGAAATTGCACCATTCGATCTTTGTCCAGCTCCACAAATTTGCGATATTCAGCAGAAAACACTAGCGGCGGCGGGTGCCCAAAATTTACAAATCGGAAATAGCCATAAGGGTGCACTTCGCCATAAAGCATAGTCGCAATCTCGCGCGCATTTTCTCTCTCACTAATCCCCAGTGCGTTGCGAGCCGTGACCGATTGCGCCAAACGCAGGTTGATGTTTTCAAACAGCTCCGGCGTGGTCCTGCCATGCTGATCAAGCTCGGAGAGCATGAAAGCATGAAACGTATCGTGTACCGTCGAGGCGATCTTCGCTGCAATAAGTCCGTGTCCCTGTGCGTCTACCAGCAGGACTCCTGCAATGCTAAAGAGTTCCTGGAGAGCTTCGGCGACCCGCATCTGCTCCGAGCTGCGGGCATATCTGTATTCGGCTTCCATTTCTGACCTATAATCCGGTTTGGACCTCAACCATTCCACATGATCGTCTACTGAATTACGCGGCAATGCGCCGGGCGGGAGCGGATCAAGAAATTCCTTCGATAACTTCAGGGCCTGTTGAATGCGAGCCTCGACGTCATAACGCTGCTGGAAGTTTATATATTCAAACAGGTCCCCGCCGACCTTTCCGACGGGAACAGAATTCCCGTACATTTCGATGCCGGATATTTGCGGAATCGAGCCTTCCACCGGCATGAGCCGTTCACGCAAATACTCATCGATACTCAGATCCGTGTGCTCTGTGGTCATCGCAAGATTTCGTGACACTCAAAAAGCGATAAGGGCGACGCCAGGGCGACGCGACTGCTGGTTGTCGGTCCACCGATAAAGCCTTCGTCCATCCTCCTCTCTCAGAGTTTCAACTTAAATTATAAATCAGAACCTTAAAGTCACTGATCGACGTGAACAATTAAGGACTTAGCTAGCGACAGTCACCTTCATTCCGCGGCGCTCTAAATTTCAGCCGAGAAGCTCTGATTTAGTTTCCCCCCGAAGCGGATCGTAGTGCCACGACGATGTTCGACGGGATAATCTCGGCCACAGCTCCACCAGCATGACCGACGATCTACACCAGGTCACTCTGAAATCCTCGGTTAAACGTCGGCAAAATGGCATACAGCAGCGTTCACTGCAATCAGCCGCCCTTTTGTAAACTATTGAAATGCAAGGATAAGGTGGTAGCGGGGGCCGGGATCGAACCGGCGACCTTGGGGTTATGAAACGGAGTCAGGGCAAATTCGCAAGTTTTTGCTCTTTAACAAGTTGCAGCCATCGAGAGTTTGCTTAATGAATTTGAAGATCGTGACATCCGCTGACATCGAGTTACGGTCGGTTGTCATCCTAACGTGACACAAAATGGACACGCGGAGCCGAGTTTACTTTTCATTCGAGTCCTAATCACCTTAACTGTGTCGAACGGACAATGATCCAGTTCGCCACTTTTTACAGCTTGCGTCGGAATGCTCGAATGACCTGTCAGTCGGATGCGGTACGTCAAATAGAGCCATATTATGACAACCCGGCCCTCCCCCTTTGTTGAACTGACGCGAAAAGTCAGGCTCACGCGACATCCCTAATGCACTGCACCTGCTCCGCTGCCGCCCTTCCGCCATCCTTAACTACGCAACGCGACACAGTTTGGCACAAAGACCATTACCCGTTACGGATAAATAGATCTTAGGCAGCTAAAGCTCTTGACTTTTCTTCCGAATGCATTAAAGTCGCGCGCTAATCCAGGTAAGTCGACTTTCGTTTTCTGACGATGCCTTTACCGCCTAACACACGCCTGGGACGCTACGAGATTCGCTCTTTGCTGGGTATTGGCGGCATGGGTGAAGTTTATCTGGCTTATGACACCAGCTTGCGTCGTCAGGTCGCTATCAAACTTCTTCCCGCGGAATTCACACAAAACAAAGTTCGCCTCGCCCGCTTCGAGCGCGAGGCTTATGCCGCCTCAGGTCTCAACCATCCGAACATTCTCACCATTCATGAGATTGGCGAACAGGATGGCCACCACTTTATCGCCACCGAATACGTCGAAGGCGAAAGCTTGCGCCATCACTTATCGCGGAAGGATATCGAGTTAAGAGAAGTCTTAGACGTTACCTCTCAAGTCGCCTCGGCACTCGCGGCCGCACACGAGGCCGGAATCGTTCACCGTGATATCAAGCCTGAGAACATCATGGTCAGGCGTGACGGGTTGATAAAGGTACTGGATTTCGGACTGGCTAAACTATCCGACGACACCGATTCAAAGGTGAGACCAGCAGGCATTGAGCCAGAAGCACCGACAAAGACGCGCGTGGTCAACACGGAACCCGGGATGGTGATGGGTACAGCCGGTTATATGTCACCAGAGCAAGCGCGTGGGTTGGAGGTGGATGCGCGCAGCGATATCTGGAGTTTGGGCGTGATGCTCTACGAGATGGTCTCAGGCAGGTTACCGTTTGAAGGCGCGACTGCAAGTGATGTGATCGCGACGATCCTGCACCGCCAGCCGCCGTCGCTGTTGCTCCATCGGGCAGATATGCCGGCTGAGCTGGAACGGATAGTGGAGAAGGCGCTCACGAAGGAGAAGGAGGAGAGGTATCAGTTAGCGAAAGATCTCGGTCTGGATTTAAAGCGATTGAAGCGGCGCCTGGAGATGGAAGCAGAGTTGGAGCGCAGTATCACGCCGGAGAAGACCTCGAAGACTGTCAGCGACCGGCTTACCGTGAGCAGACAACCAACCATTTCCGGAAGCACGCAGGCGACCGCTGCAGCCGAGACGGCGAAACGTAGTGGGGTCCATACCGTTTCGAGCGCTGAGTATATCGTCAGTGAAATCAAACGTCATAAAAAAGGCGCGGCGCTCGTTTTTGCCGCGCTGATAGTTGCCGCCGTCGCAGCTATCTTCTATTTCAAACCGGCATCGGCTCTGACCGAGAAAGATACCATCCTGCTGGCGGATTTCATCAACACCACCGGCGATTCGGTCTTTGATGGCGCGCTCAAGCAGGGCCTCGCGGTACAACTCGTGCAGTCGCCTTTTCTCAATATCTTTCCTGACGCAAGGGTGCGCCAGACGCTGCAGCTGATGGGCCGCTCGCCGGATGATCGCGTGACGAGAGAGGTGGCGCGAGAGATTTGCCAGCGCCAGGGGCTGAAAGCTTTCCTCTCAGGCTCAATCTCAAATCTCGGCAGTAACTACGTCATCACGCTCGAAGCGGTCAACGGGCAGAGCGGCGAGGAGATGGCCCGCGAGCAGGTGGAAGCCGAGAGCAAGGAGCGAGTGCTTAAAGCGCTTTCACAGGCGGCGAGCAAGCTACGCGAGAAGCTGGGCGAGTCGCTTCAATCGATTCAGAAGTTCGACGCGCCGCTGGAAGTCACGACCTCCTCACTGGAAGCCCTCAAGGCCTTCTCGCTGGGCTATGAGCAGGGAATCAGAGGCAAGTTCCTTGAAGGAATTCCAGCTTTTAAGCGGGCGGTGGAGCTGGACCCGAACTTCGCCTCCGCCTACGGCCAACTATCAATAATGTACAACAACACCAATCAGCCGGGGCTGGCGGCGGAATACGCAGAAAAAGCCTTTGCGCTGCGCGACCGGGTGAGCGAGCTTGAGAAGCTGCGCATCTCCTCCTTCTACTACACTTTTGTCACCGGGGAAGTTGACAAGGCGATTGAAGTGCTGGAGCTATATAAGCAGACCTATCCACGCGATTGGAGGGCACCCAATAACCTTTCTGATCGGTACCTGGCGATTGGGCAATTCCAGAAGGCCGCCGAAGCAGCTCGCGAAGCTCTGCGCGTCAATCCAAATAATGCAGTCAGTTATGTAAATCTGGGACAGGCGTTCATCGGTCTCAGTCGTTTCGCAGAAGCCAAGGAGATTTATGAGCAAGCTTCTCAGCAGAAGATAGAAACGACAGACTTTCACACTCGGCTCTATCAGATCGCCTTCGTGGGCGACGATGCGGTGGCGATGAAGCAACAACTCGAGTGGGCGAGCGGCAAGCAGGATGAGTATGTGGCGATAGACTCCGAAACCCAAACGGCGGCCTTCGACGGCCAGTGGCAGCGTTCGCAGGAATTTTCTCGCCGCGCAGTCGACCTCGCCGCGCGCGGCGACGCGAAGGAGGTAGCCGCACGGTATCAGGCCGAAGACGCGCTGCGTAGCGCGATCTTCGACAAGTGCCAGCAAACGAAAACAGATGCGGCGCAAGCGCTGGCAATCGAGCGCAACACGGCGTCGCTAACGCGGAGCGCCCTCGCGTTGGCTTTGTGCGGCGAGATCGGCCAGGTGCAACCGCTGATTAATGAACTGGAGAAGCGTTATCCCAAAGATGCGCTGATCAACTCGCTCTGGCTGCCCACGATCCGGGCCGCCATGGAGATCAATCGGAACCCGGCCGAGGCGGTTCAATTGTTGGAGGCGGCCAGGCGCTATGAAGCGGCGGCAGAGTTCTGGCCACAGTATCTGCGCGGCCAAGCCTATCTGAGGCAACAGAAAGGCGTTGAAGCGGGAGTCGAATTTCAAAAGATACTGGATCACCGGGGCGAGGCGCCGCTTTCAATACTTTACCCACTTGCCCAGCTCGGTGTTGCCCGTGCTGCCGCAATGGCCGGCGACGCTACAAAAGCGCGCACGGCATATCAGAACTTTCTCGCGCTCTGGAAAGATGCAGATCAGGACATTCGCTTACTTCAGGAAGCGAGGCAGGACTACGGAAAGCTGAAATAAACCGAGCTTATCTTTGATCAGCTTGCGAACTGCAGCAGTGGTCATTTGGGCTCAGACACTTTCAAAGAGCTAACCTCCAATAATTCTGGTCCTCGGTTCGAAAGTGTTGCAGGAATTTGGTAGCGGGGGCCGGGATCGAACCGGCGACCTTGGCGTTATGAATCAACACGCGACGCTACCGAGTTTTATCATAGGCCGCATAACCTAACAAAACTAGAGCGGAGTGCACCCAACGGAATCGCTTATGCGCCTCATGTGCTATATGTTCTTCACGAAGTCTGGCAAAAGTCTGGCAAGGAATGAACCCCACGGTCTGAGCGTTGTTACGATTTCCGGCAATTCGCGCTTTGCCGATTCGAACACACGACCTTACTCCCAACGGATTTTAAGCAAGTTGGGAGCACCATTACTTAACCTGACGAAACGGATCGGCGTGAGCTGGCCAAAAATCGGCAGGCCCGGCGGCCAACTCTAGCCAATTAAGACTGGTCTAATTCTGAAAAGACGGCAACTGACCGCTACAT
>JBKPEE010000034.1:0-12100 GCA_046728235.1 Acidobacteriota bacterium | reverse complement strand
TTCACCGGCTTTGCCTTCGGCCTCGGCATCGATCGCACCTGCGCGCGAATTTATCAGCTCGATGACATTCGGCTCTTGTTCGAGAACGATGTTAGGTTTTTAGAACAGTTTAGATAGTTGGTCTTATTGGTCCCATTTGTCTCTTGGGACGAATAGGACCAATGGGACCAATAGGACCTATAGCGATCAAAGATCATGTTTGTTTCCTACAACTGGCTGCGCGAACTGACTGGCACGAAACTGTCGCCCGAGGAGATCAGGGACTGGCTGACCAATGTTGGTCTGGCGGTTGATGCGGTTGGCCAGCGCGGCGATGATTTTGTGCTGGACGTTGAAGTGCCTTCCAATCGCGGAGACTGTCTGTCACATTTTGGCATCGCGCGGGAATTGGCCGTCATGGAGCAGTCCACAGTCCAGGGTCCGCAGGCCAAAGTCCCGGACGTACAAGGTCAGACCGGCGAGTTTACGTCGGTCGACATTCTGGATCCTGATCTCTGTCCGCGATACGCAGCGCGGATTGTTCGCGGCGTGAAAATCGGGGCTTCGCCGGAATGGCTGGTAAAGAAACTTGAGGCGATCGGGCAACGGCCGATCAACAACGTGGCGGACATCACAAATTATGTGCTCCACGAGCTGGGTCAGCCGCTACACGCCTTTGATCTCGCTAAACTCACCGACAGCCGCATCGTCGTCAGGCGCGCCGCCAAAGCCGAGACCATCAAGACGCTCGATGGCGCCGAGCGAAAACTCGACAGCGAGATGCTCATCATTGCCGATGCGAAATATCCGGTTGCGATTGCCGGGGTGATGGGTGGAGAGGAATCAGAGATCTCCGAGGCGACGACGGATGTCCTGATTGAAAGCGCCTACTTCAATGCTGCGTCCGTCCGGCGGACCGCCAGGATGCTTGGGTTGCACACTGAAGCTTCGCATCGCTTTGAGCGCGGCACGGATCCGCAGGGTGTTATTGCCGCCCAGGAGCGATGCGTGTCATTGATCTGCGATCTTGCCGGCGGGACAGCCACCGGCGATGCGCTTGATGTTTACCCCCAGCCGATTGCGTCGCGAGCAGTGAACCTGCGGCCAAATCGCATCCAGGCCATCACCAGCCTGAATGTTCCGGAGAATGAAACCAGGCGGATTCTGAAAGCGCTCGGTTTCGAGCGGCGCACCGGTGACACGCCGATGCTTACCTTCACAGTCCCGTCCTGGCGTCACGACATATCGATCGAAGAAGACCTGGTAGAAGAAGTTGCCCGACATACCGGCTACGACCGGATAAAGACAGAACTTCCTCCGGCCACGCTCGCAGGTGAATACCATTCCAGCGAGAGACGCAAGCGCGCCGTGCGTCAGGCGCTGGCTTCGCGTGGATTCGACGAAGCGATCAGTCTCAGCTTTCTCCAGGCTGTTAATGACTACGAATTGCTTCCGGCCTTCGGCGAGAGCCGCGAGGGCGTAACGTTGACGAATCCGATTATCGAAGAGGCGTCGTGCATGCGGCAGACGCTAATCCCCGGACTCCTGAATTCGGTCCGTCACAACCTCAACCAGGGCATTCGTGATGTTTGTCTGTTTGAAACGGGTCGTCTGTTTGGCGCCTTGCCGGACAAGCAACTGCCCGCGGAGCGCGAAGCCCTGGCGCTCGTGGCAACCGGTGGAAAACTGGAAGCTGACAAGGCCCAGCCTGTCCGCGACCTGGATTTCTTTGATCTTAAGGGAGCGGTGGAAGCTGCGGTTGAGGCGTTGAATCTGCCGCCGTTCCGATTCGCTGCGGCAGGCGTGAGGCATCTTCACGCCGGGCAAGCTGCGACCATTACGGCGAATGGAACACCGTTGGGAACGATCGGCCGTTTGGCCGGGACAATCGCGAATACGTACAAGTTTCGCCAGGCGGTTTACGTGGCTGAACTGGATTTGACCGCCTTACTGGAGATGCCGGAACGCCCGGTTCTGTATTCGCCATTGCCTCGCTTTCCTTCAATCGTCCGGGATGTTTCGCTGCTCGTTGACCGGACTGTTTCCGTGGGAGATTTGGCTGCGGTGGCCGAAGCGGAGAAAGCCAACCTGTTTGTCGGCGTCAATTTTGTCGGCACGTACGAAGGTGAGGGGATTCCCGACGACAAGCGATCGATCACCCTCCGCTTTGCATATCGCGCCGCCGACCGAACGCTGCGGGATGAGGAAGTGGATGCAGTCCATTGGCCGATCGTCGAGGCTCTGAAGAAACGCTTTGGCGCCGAGGTGCGATAGTGTCACAAATATTCTTGCGCTTCTTTCCCCGACATCGCATAATCACGGCGATTTAATTCTTAGATCCGGAGCAGCGAATGGCGGCCACCAACGGACTCGAAAAATTCTCCCATCTTGAGGACAAGATTTACCGGACCATTGAACTGACGAAAGCCCTGCGACAGGAGAAAGATGACCTGGAGCGACAGCTGGCGTCGGCCCGCGGCCCCGGTGGCAACAAAGAAGAACTGGTCATCCAGATTGAGCACCTGCTCGCTGAACGCGAAGCGATCCGCGTTAAGGTACAGGCCATGCTCGACGCCATTGCCGCCGCTGATCCGGAAGTCGTGGAGACGATAAGCCAATGAACGGAAACGGAATCGGTTTCGAAAGGGATTTGGAAGCCTCGCCGACGATCAAGGTTGAGATTTACGACCAGGCCTATACAGTCCGTTCGGATGGCGATCCGGAATATCTCAAGCAGCTCGCCGAATATGTCGATCAGCGGATGCGTGAAATCTCGTCGGGGACGCTCACGGTTGACTCGCGCAAAGTTGCTATTCTGGCGGCCCTTTACATCGCCGATGAGTTGCATCAGTTGAGAAAAGCCCATGAACAGGCCGACGAACAGCTGGCGACGCGCAGCGCGGAATGCTCAGAAATGCTCGATCGGTTGCTGAAGGCGCCGCGCCCAGAGGATCGGCCTGCCAGCGCCTCCTGACCAGCCATTTTCCTATAATTGCCAGCCTGAAAACTGAAAATTCCAACCAGAAATTTGCCTGGGGTCGAGCGCCGCGCTCAATGAATTTTCAGTTTTCAATTTTTGCCTTCCGTTGTGTTAGTATCCACCTCGGCAGAGGGAAGTGTTCTGCCGGGTTCGTCACCGATTACGATGATTGAGCCAACGTCGTTCACAAGGGAGGCCGACATCGCGAGCTAGTGCTTTTCTTCATCGTCAAGATAAGCCGACAGCTTGCGGTGACAAAAAGGCCACCCACCTGATTACTCAGGTTCAATTACGACCTCGGAACGGCCAGGCGGTTTTCCCTCTGTCAATAAAAGGCCGTAAATCGTAAATCGTAAATCGTAAATGGATTGATTCCATCTGCGATTTGTAATTGCGGTTTACGGTTTTGGTTTATTTACCATTCACGATTTAACATTTCTGAGTTTATGAAGCTGCTACTAATCGGCGATGTGGTGGGCAAGCCCGGTCGGTCCGCGCTGCTCGATCGCTTGCAGGACTTGAAAGAGCAGCAGGCGATCGATTTCACCGTCATGAATGCCGAGAACGTCGCGGGCGGCTTCTCGATCACCGCGGCGATTGCTGATCTGCTTTTCTCGTCCGGCATCGATGTGATGACTTCCGGTAATCACATCTTCGACAAGCACGAAATCGTCGATTACATCAAACACCAGCCGCGTCTGCTGCGGCCGGCGAATTATCCGCCTGACACACCGGGAAATACGATTTGGACCGGAACCGTCAAGGGAGTGGGCGTCGCTGTCTTCAATCTGCTGGGCCGCGTCTTTATGCATCCTGCCGACGATCCCTTTCGGATCGCCAACGAATTACTCGATTCGCTTAAACCGGATGTGAAGGTGCGCATTGTCGATATGCATGCTGAAGCCACCTCCGAAAAAGCCGCCATGGGTTGGTTCCTGGACGGCAGAGTATCGGTGGTTTTCGGCACGCACACACACGTTCAGACTGCGGATGAACGACTGCTCAATCAAGGCACTGCCTATATTACAGACGTCGGCATGACGGGAAGTTACGGCGGCGTGATTGGCATGAAGAAAGGCGACATCATTAACCGCTTTATGTCACCGATTCATCGAAAGCCCGACCATTCGAAGAGTGACGTCCGCATCTGCGCGGCTGTAGTCGATGTCGATGAAGAGACCGGCCTGGCGCGATCAATCGAGCGGATCAACCTGCCGCACTCGTCTTAGGGCACGAGAATCAGCCGCGCGGTTTGACTCAAAGGTCTGAAACTTCTGCTTTTTCATTCACACCGGGCTTCAGAGAGCGTGTCAAAACTCGAATTTGACGTCTGATCTGTACGTTGCTGCGTTTCGTGATGGTTCGTGTGATTTTCGTGGATCGTTCTTTTTGGCGGCGTAACGGACAATCCACGAAATCACACGAGCTAACACGAAGAAAACATGAAGAGGAATTCGAGTTTTGACACGGGCTCTTCAGCCCGGTGTTTTAGCAGGCAATCACCGAATCGTTCGGTTACGCCGTTTCCGGGAAACTGTTGAAACAGTTTTCTGGGTATTGTGGCGTTCGATCACCGGCCTGAAGGCCGGAGTGAATGAAAGCAGAACTTGCAGCCTTTTGAGGCAAAGACCATGCGAGTTAACGCAGATAAGAACTAATCAGGAGCATCCGCGGCTAATGCCTTTCGCTTAGAGCGGAGGTTCGTCGCTGGGTACCGGTTCGCCGACATTCTCGGTTTCAGATGGCGGCGACAGCAGCAACTCAGCAAATCCTGGCGGGAAAGTCCGCACCCGTCCGTTCGCGTCGGTGACGACGTGGCCGGTCTCGCCTTCTGCGATTACCACGCCATCGGCCTCGCGCACTATCTCGTATCCAAACCGGAGGGACCGGCGGCGCAGTTCGGTGATGTGGGTCCTGACAATCAGTACGTCATCATAGTGCGCCGGCGCCTTATAGCGACAGTAACTTTCCGCCACGACCAGGAATGCATTCTCATCCTCTTCCATGTCGCGATAAGAAAAGCCGCGCGCGCGGCAGAATTCGGTGCGTCCAATCTCAAACCAGATCAGATAGTTGGCATGATAGACCACACCCATCTTATCGGTTTCGGCATAGCGAACGCGTAACAGCGCTTCGTGCCACTCGTCGATCTCTTCGAACTGTTCCGGACTTAACAAATCAGATAGCTCCTGCTTAGCGTGACCCCAGGCTGTTCCGGCCTGCAAGCAAACTAATAGTCTGTACTACTACGCGAAATCGAGGGTACCGCCAAATCGTCGTTTGAATTGCTAATCGTTTTAGCGGACTATAAGAGCGAAATATGAGGATGTCAAAACAAATTCGACCTGGAGCGCCCGCGTCCCCGCGAATGATGGGCAGGCAGCTTGCCTGGTTGCTTGCGGTTTCACTTATCGTTTTCGCCGTTATCTTGGCGCCGAGCCAACGCGCCGCCTCGCAACAATCGGCGACAACCAGTTCCGCAGCCCGAAACGCGGCCCTGGTTGCGGCGACGCAGGACGTGCTTAAAGAAACCAGCGATCTGCGTCAGCTCCCGATATTACGCGCCGTGCAGAGCTCAACCCAGTCGCGCGCCGAAATCGAGCGAGCGGTGATCAAGAACCTGGACGAGGACACATCATCGGTGGACATGCACGCGGCCGAGGTTACGATGAAGAAACTCGGGCTCGCGCCGGCGGATTTTCGTTACCGCGCGCTGATGATTCGTGTGCTTACGGAGCAGGTCGCCGGCTATTACGAGCCAAAGACGCGGCAATTCCATCTTGCCGATTGGATTGACGTCGATGGTCAAAGGCCAGTGATGGCGCATGAGTTGACGCACGCCCTGCAGGATCAGCATTTCGATCTCAGGCGGTTCGAGCATTGGCCCAAGGGTGATTCGGACGCCGAACTGGCGGCGCATGCGCTGATCGAAGGCGATGCGACGCTGGCGATGGTAATGTACATCACGAGTAATCCGATGCGCGCGCTTACGTTCCTGAAATCTTTGGGCGGGCTGGGTGTCGAGACTAAGGAGCTGGACCAGGCGCCACGCGTGTTACGGGAATCACTGTTGTTTCCGTACCAGGAAGGATTGAATTGGACGCGCGTGCTTTACAAGCGGGGCGGCTGGCCACAAATCTCGCAGGCGTTTGCGACGCTGCCGCAATCGACCGAGCAGATTTTGCATCCGGAAAAGTATTTAGAGCATGAAGCGCCGGTGAAAGTGACACTGCCGGATATAACAGGCTTGCTGAATAACGGGAGCCAGAAGTCAGCACATGCCCGTTCTGATCGGGCTTCCAGTCTCCAGGCTCGGCCGTCCTGGAAGAAGCTTACCTCAGACGTGAACGGTGAGTGGGGCACTTATTTGCTCCTGGATCAACTCCTGAAGTCCCCAGCGGAGTCGCGGCAAGCGGCTGGCGGATGGGCGGGCGATCGTTATGCCGTGTATGAGAGCTCAAGCGGGCAAGTCGTCTACGTGTCAATCTCAACGTGGGACACTGAGACTGATGCCAGTGAGTTTTATGATGCATACGTGAAGCGAATTAAGCTTCGCTATGACGGCGCCGAAATGATGCCAGGATCAGAGACCGCGTCAACCAGAATGAGTTGGAAGACCAAAGAGGGAATGGTCACCCTTGAACGGGACGGATCGCGCGTGTTGGTACTGGAAGGCTATCCTGAAGACCTTAGCGCGGAACGGGTCATCGGGGCACTCGGACAGTAGAGCCCCGCGTCATTTCTTACGGGCTTATCCGACAATCTCAGGGGATCCGGGATCTGTCAGCCGCGGTTGATTTCCGGCCTGCTACGTCAACTCCGCGTACTAACCGACTAATCCCCAAATTGCCGCAAGTGATTTGACTGTGATATTTTCACGCTAGTTTCATCAATCAGTTCATCTGGGGCGGCCGTTCGCCGTGAGCGAAGTGACTTCCGAGTCTCGAAGCATGCAAGCGTCCAAATTCACCGTCAAGACGCTGTCGCGAGTCGCTACCAAACCAGATTCATCACCAACCTCGTCGCTCCCAAAGGCGGATGGTAGGCTGCTTGAGATGACCCGGGAACTGCATCAACTCGAGGAGAAGCTGCGGCGGGGTGGCGGCACCGACAAAATCGAAAAGCAGCATCAGCAAGGCAAGCTAACCGCCCGTGAACGCATTGAGCTTCTCCTCGATAAAGATTCTTATCAACAAGAGATAGGTCTCCTGGTTGCTTATGACCAATACAAGGCAGAGGGCCGAAGTCAGAAGTCTGACGTCAGTCAGGATGTGGGACAGGCTCCTGCCGCGGGAGTTGTGACCACCATTGGTCGGGTTGCGGGCAGGGAAGTCGTAGTCGTAGCGAACGACGCCACGGTCAAGGCGGGATCGTGGTGGCCTGAGACAATCAAGAAAATCTTGCGCGCGCAGGAGATCGCGATGCGATCGCGTGTGCCGATCATCTATCTGGTCGATTCGGCCGGAGTAAATCTTCCTTACCAGGGGGGCGTGTTCCCGGGACAATACGGCGCCTCGCGAATCTTCTATTACAACTCGATTATGCGGCGGTACTTGAAAGTTCCGCAGATCTCCGCAGTGATGGGACCATGTATCGCGGGCGGCGCTTACCTGCCGGCGCTCTCAGACATAATCATCATGGTCGAAAGGACCTCTTTTATGGGTCTGGGCGGTGCGAACCTGGTTAAAGGCGCAACGGGACAGACTATCGATAACGAAGCGTTGGGCGGGGCTCGCGCCCATAACGAGATTTCCGGTGTGGCCCACTACCGCGTCGCAAATGATGAAGAGGCGATTGCCAAAATAAGAGAGTTCATCGCGGAGTTGCCAAAGACGAAGTCAGAGGTCAGAAGCGAGAAGCCGGAACCAAAGAACCCTGAAGCACAGATTTACCAGATCCTTCCCGAAGATCACCGGCAGCCTTACGATGTGCGCGCCTTGCTGGATTGCCTGCTCGACGGTGGTCACCTCGATGAATTTCAGACGGACTATGCCAAAGAGGTCATTACCGGTCACGCGTCTGTCCGGGGAATTCAGGTTGGCGTGATTGCGAATGCCCGCGGTATGTTTCGCGATCCGTCAGGCGGACGGCCAAAATTTGGCGGCATCATTTATACCGAATCGGCTGAAAAGGTCGCTTACTTCATCGACACTTGTAATCGGCATCAAACCCCGCTCCTGTTTATTCAGGATGTTTCAGGTTTTATGGTTGGACCAGACGCAGAACATTCCGGGATTATTCGCGCGGGCGCTCGGTTCGTGGAAGCGATGGCCACGGCCACGGTGCCGAAAATTGTTTTGACGGTGAACCACGCTTCAGGCGCCGGCTATTACGCTATGGCCGGTCAGGGTTTTGATCCGGACTTCATTTTCAGCTGGCCCACGGGTCGCATGGGTGTGATGGAAGGCGAGTCTGCCGTCCAGGCAGTTTTCGGCAGTCAGCTTGAGAAACTTCGGATCAAAGGCGAAGAACCGGATCAAAAGCTTGAGTTGGAAATGAACAAGGTGCGTGAAACCTACGAGCAGGAGTTGGACGCCAAGTACGCCGCCGCCCGTGGATTTGTCGACGCGGTGATTGCACCCGAAGAGACGCGGAACGCTCTGGAGCTTGCATTGCTCGTCAGTTTGAATTATTCGGGGCCCCATCTGGGCCAGTTTGTTTTACCGGCTTCATTAGTATAGCTTTTCGTTCGCAGATTTGACCGATTAGGCAAGAACCAAACAAAGGAGAAGAATCGTGAGAAAGAGCACCATCTATCTTTACGTTCTTGGGCTCGTCGTTGTGATTGTAACGGCGCTGGCCAGCACGGGTTTGATCGTGTCGGCACAGAACGCGAACTCATCAAATACGGCGGGGACTGAGACCGCCAAGCCAAAGCGGACTCACAAGCCGAAGGCGACGGCAAAGAAGACCGGTCGTTGCGATCCTATGCAGCAGGAACAGACCGACCTCTCGGGCACTTACACCGGCAAAGCCAAACATGGCCCGGACAAAGCCCCAGAGGACGCGACGCTGACGATTACCGGCAACAACTTTACGATGACGTCCGGATCTGAAACGCACAACGGGCGTATCACGGCAGTGACGACCTGCGGCTACACGGCGGTTACCATGATGATGGGTGACTTAACGCCGCCTGCACCCGGTCCGAACCCGCCTGCGCCGGCGCCGGCAGTTTCGCTGCGCGCGAAAAAAGTCGGCGACAAGCTCTGGCTGAACAGCGTGCCCGGCGAGACAATGCAGGTCAGCTTTACGCCGACCGGCGGTGGCTCCGCAAAAGCGAAGCCGCGCAAGCATAAAGCCAGCACGAAGAAAGCCGAGACCGCACCGGCGAAAACAACGCCGTAAACGATCAAGCTTGCCGATCGCGTGAATTCGAAGACACGGGGAAGGTATCGCGACGAAACTCATTTGCGCGTTTCGTCGGTCCGGTTCCCCGTGTCTTATTATCTTGACGGAAAGAAAATCCTGGTTGCATGAAGGAACAAGTTCGCATAGCTGCGGGACAAGGCTTTTGGGGCGATCTGCCGGAGGCGCCGGTGCGCCAGGTCACAGATGGCCCAATCGATTATTTAATGCTCGATTATCTGGCGGAAGTCACGATGTCGATCATGCAGAAGCAGAAGGCCCGCGACTCGAAGGCTGGTTACGCACGCGACTTTGTGCCCCTGCTAAAAGAAATCCTGCCCACGTGTGTCGGGCGCGACATTAAAGTCGTGGCGAACGCGGGCGGCGTGAATGTCCGCGGGTGTGCGGTCGCAGTTGCCGAGGTTGCGTATGAGTTAGGATTGAGCGGCAAGCTCAAGATCGGCATTGTCACCGGCGACGATATTCTGGATCGCCTGGATGATTTTCTCGCGCGCGGGATCGAGCTGCGCAACATGGACACGGACGAACCTTTGACTAAGGTCCGCGACCAAATCCAAAGTGCGAATGCCTATCTTGGCGCCGCTCCGATTGTCGAGGCTTTGGGTAAAGGCGCGCAGGTTGTGATCACCGGCCGCGCGACTGATACCGGACTGACGCTGGGACCTTTGATTCATGAGTTTGGCTGGTCGCTGGATGATTGGGACAAGCTTGCCGCGGGGACAATCGCCGGCCACATCATCGAATGCGGCGCGCAATGCTCAGGCGGCAACTGCCAGTACGAATGGCAATCGATTCCTGACCTCGCAAATGTTGGATTTCCCATCGCCGAAGCTTCTGCCGACGGAACATTCGTGATCACGAAACACGAAAATACCGGCGGCCGCGTTAATGTGCCTTCAATTAAAGAGCAACTGGTTTACGAAATGGGCGATCCGCATGAGTACATCACGCCTGACTGCGTGGCTGATTTCACAACGATTCAACTGGCGGAAGATGGACCTGATCGCGTGCGAGTGTTCGGCATCAAAGGAGGACCGGCGACCGATTCGTTGAAGGTTTCAATCAGTTACTCCGCCGGATACAAAGCCGTCGGAACCCTGGTTTATTCATGGCCGGATGCCTATCAGAAAGCGCAGGCCGCCGACAAGATTTTGCGTGCGCGTTTGCAGCGCCTGGGACTGCGCTTCGATCAGATTTTGACCGAGTACGTGGGCGCAAATGCGACGCATGGACCATTGTCCGGAGAACCGTTGCCCGACCTCGCTGAAGTGCAGTTGCGGGTCGGCGTGCGCGGAAATGATCGAGCTGCGATCGAGCGGTTCACCAAAGAGATTGCCCCGCTGATCCTGACTGGTCCCCCGGGCGTCACGGGCTTTGCCGGTGGTCGGCCTAAGGTTGAAGAGGTGGTGGCCTATTGGCCCGCGTTGATTCCAAAATCTGAGATCACGGCGAATGTGAAGTTTCTCAATGTGTAGTTGATCATGAAAGTCCAACTGACAAGACTCGCGCACGCCCGTTCGGGGGACAAGGGCGACACCGCTAATGTCGGATTGATCGCGTTGCGGAAGGAGATCTATCCCCTCCTCGAACGCGAAGTTACTTCGGCGCGTGTTAAGGAACACTTCAAGGGCATCTGTAAAGGCGAGGTCGAGCGGTTCGAGTTACCAAATCTCGGCGCGCTCAACTTTCTTTTGCACGAGAGCCTGGGCGGTGGCGGGACGCTTTCATTGATGACCGATGCGCAGGGAAAAACGTTCTCGACTGCACTCTTGCGCATGCATATCGAAGTTGATGACGAAGAAGCGAATCGATTAGGGCTCACTGCGCAAAACTGAGGACTGAAACAATGGCTGCCGCGGAAACAGTGTTGTATGAGTCGTCGGATTCGTTGGCCCGCATCACGCTCAACCGTCCTGACAAACGCAACGCGCTTAACGACGAGTTAGTCGCAGCGCTGAAGCAAGCGCTGCGGCGCGCTAACGATGATGATCAAGTGAGAGCGGTGGTCATTTCCGGCGCCGGATCAGACTTTTGCTCCGGCGCGGATCTGGCGGCGTTACAGAAAATCTCAACCGCCTCAGTTGAAGAGAACCTTGAAGACGCGCGCTCGTTGATGGAACTCTTCACGCTCATTCGTTCGCTCAGGCAACCCGTTATCGCGGCGGTGAAGGGAAGAGCGCTGGCCGGTGGTTGTGGTTTAGCCTCCGCCTGCGACCTGGTTTTGGCCGCGCGGTCCTCTCGCTTTGGGTACCCCGAAGTGAAGATCGGGTTTGTCCCGGCCATGGTGATGGCGATCCTGCGCCGCAATGTCTCTGAAAAGCGCGCTTTTGAGCTGCTCACACTCGGCGCCGAGATCACCTCCGCAGAAGCACTCGCCCTTGGGTTCGTGAATCGCCTGATTGATGACGAGGCCTTCGACGATGAAGTCGATGCGTTTGTTCAGCAGTACCTGCAGACCAGCAGCTCCGCGGTCGCCCTGACCAAGAGCCTCTTATACCAGACAGATGCAATGAGCTTCGAAGACGCGCTCAATTGCGGCGTGGATGCTAACGTCACCGCGCGGCTGAGCGAAGACTGTAAGAAAGGTATTGCGCAATTCCTCAAGAAGGACTAGCATGCTCTGCTGTAGCATCCAGAAACCTGGGTGAGGTTGCAACGTTTTGAATTGCGGCAACTTCATAGTTGCCTCCTTCATTAAGGCCACTTCGGGTAGTCAGCAAGTCTACCCGGAGACCGTTACCAGCCGCCGGTCAATTTAACCGCACGGTTTAG
>JBKPEE010000033.1:0-64238 GCA_046728235.1 Acidobacteriota bacterium | reverse complement strand
GGTCAGGAATTCGAGAAACGGCGCCGCCGCACTTGTGGCCCTCGTTGCGCGACCCAGAAAATCAGGTGCGCACACTACCTGCTCGCTGAAATATGCTGCGGCAATAAAATCTTTGCGCATTAGATCCGTTGCCAGAGGATGATCCGGATCAATCCCGGGCGGCGGACGCTTGAACGAATCTCCTGACAATTGCCAGATTGATTGGAAGGTTTTCCCCCTGCTCCCGCGTTTCCATTTTCCGGGCTCGCGCAGGATCTCATCACGTACCAACGCGCGCGTGTCGCCATCAGGATGCCAAAGCCCGCACGCGAAAAAGCAGTGCGATGGATCAAGGTGTAAATACAAGCCGGGCGCGGTCCTTTCCTTCCACGCCCGATGAGGAAAACGCGCCGCCGCCATTGTCTGATAGGGAGCCTGGTCTTTGCGAAAACGCATGTCGCGATAAATACGCAGCAACGAGCCGCCGGATGGTTTGGGATCCGCAATCAAGTGCGGACTGATCGCATGAAGCCTCGGCCGGAAGTCCTCGATGAAACGCAAAAAGGGATCACGCACGAATTCCTGGTAGCGCCACTTGTTCTCCTGAAACCACTCGCGGTTGTTGTGCTTACCGAGGTCGCGGAGAAACTTAAAAAAATCCGGCGTGAAATGAATCCGGTCTTTCATTGGCGGCTCAATCACCTGGAGGTTGGCGCAAGTTCATTCAACCGGCGCACCTGATTCTTTCCAGGCTTTCCAACCGCCGGCCATTGAATAGACGTTTGTATAACCCATGTTCTGTAACACATCGGCGGCCAAAGCCGATCGATAGCCGCCGCCGCAATACAAAATCAACTCGATTGATTTGTCGGGCACAGTCGTTTCAATGTCCCGTTCAATGATTCCCTTGCCGAGGTGAATCGCGCCGGCGGCATGTGCCGCGTCCCATTCATTGTCTTCGCGCACATCGATGAGTTTGGCGCTGCGATTGGCTTTCAGCCGATTGTGCGTCTCAGCGACGGTAACCTCTTTGACGCGGGTTTTGGCGTCATTCACGACTCTTAAAAAACCTTCTGAGTGTTTCATATAGTCCCTTCCGGAATCAGATATTAATTGTATGTTATTCGGCAAATCCAGCGGACTGAGTTGTCAAATTTGCAATTCAAATACGATCCACGAAATCACACGAAAAGTCACGAAGAAGACAAGGCTCGTGTCCGTTTAGTGTAATTTGGTGGATCGTTTCACCAAGCTCGATAGGACGTTCCCGCGCAGTCGGTGAAATTGGCTGATCCGCGCTGCACAGATTATAATGCCAGCTTTCCAAGTCATTACCGTTTTTATGTGTGGTGGCCTGAGATTACTCGTCACTCATTACCCATCACCGACCACTTGCGCGAGAGGACTCTTCCAAATTGGCTAACGAACAATTCGATGTGACCGTGATCGGCAGCGGACCGGGCGGCTATGTGGCCGCGATTCGTGCCGGACAGTTGGGCTTGAAAGTAGCGATTGTTGAAAAGGACAAGCGCCTGGGCGGCACCTGCACCTTGCGCGGCTGCATTCCCACCAAACAACTTCTGATGTCGGCGCATGTTTACGAACAGATGCAGCACGCCGCGGATTTTGGCGTGCAGGCTTCGGCGATTCAACTGGCATTTGCTGACGTGCAAAAGCGCAAAGAAAAGGTGGTGATGAAGAACTCGAAAGGCATCGAGTATTTAATGAAGAAAAACAAGTGCACAGTTTTCAAAGGGACAGGAAAACTGGCGCTGCCCGGCAAGGTCGAAGTTACGGCCGAAGATGGATCAAAGCAAACGATTCAGACAAAGAACATTATTATCGCCACCGGCTCAGTCGTACGTCCGATTCCCGGCTTCGACACTGACGGCAAACAGGTGGTCAACAGCGATCACATTCTTGAGCTCACTGACGTTCCGAAATCGTTGATTGTCATGGGCTGCGGCGCGGTCGGCGTTGAGTTCGCTTCGGTCTACTCACGTTTTGGGGCTGAAACAACCGTGGTTGAGTTGCTGCCGCGCCTGGTCCCGCTGGAAGACGAAGAAGTTTCCGCCGAACTTGCGAAAGCATTTCGCAAGCGCGGGATCAAATCGCAGGTCGACACTAAACTGGAGAAGTTGGAAAAGACCGATACCGGCGTGGTGGTCACCGGCAAGACTTCAAAAGGCGAAGATGTCAGGCTTGAGGCCGAGATGCTGCTGGTCGCCGTCGGGCGCATGCCTTTTACTGAAGGACTCGGCCTGGAAAAAACAAAAATCAAAGTTGAAAAAGGATTTATCAAAGTCAACGAATTCCAACAAACCGACGAGAAAAACGTGTACGCGATCGGTGATGTAGTGCCGACGCCTTTGCTCGCGCACCTCGCGTCGAAAGAGGGAATTGTCGCCGTCGAGCATCTGGCCGGAAAAAATCCTCGGCCGATCAATCTGCGGCTGGTGCCGAACTGCACCTATTGCGATCCCGAAATTGGTTCGGTTGGTTTGACGGAAGCGAAAGCCAGGGAGGCAGGTTACGATGTTAAGGTCGGCAAGTTTCCTTTTTCGGCTTCCGGGAAGGCGCGGATCATCGGCGAAGAAGAAGGGTTTGCGAAGATCGTCAGCGAGAAAAAATACGACGAGATTCTGGGCGTGCATATCATTGGACCACATGCAACTGAGTTGATCGCCGAGGCCTGCGTGGCGATGCAGCTGGAATCGACGGCCGAAGAGTTGGGGCGCACGATGCACGCGCACCCCACAGTTTCGGAAGCCGTAATGGAAGCGGCTGAGAATGTGGAAGGAATGGCGATCCATATCTGAGAGGTCCCATTTGTCCCATGGGTCCGCTTGTATCAATGGGACCGATGGGACCAATAAGGACCAATAGGACCAATGTCAGAAAAAGCAAAGAATCAAAAACGTGCCGCTCGCCGTCGGCCACCTTTTCAAATGCGCATCAGCACCAGGTATGCGCCGCGAAAAGTCGCCGCAGGCGAAGCACGCTCGTGCATTAAAGATACCTCGCTCACGCACGATCAGATGCTCGAGTTGTACCGGTATCTGAAACTCACGCGTCTGGTCGAAGAGCGGATCGTCAACCTTTATCGCCAGACGAAAGTAGTGGGCGGCGTTTATCGTTCACTGGGTCAGGAAGCCACCGCCGTTGGGTCGGCTTATGCGCTGCGGCCTGACGATTTCATCACTCCAATCATTCGCGATCTTGGCTCCTGCTTTGTCAAAGGCATCCGCCCACGCGAGATCATCGCGCAGTACATGGCGAAGGCATGGGGACCGTCAGGCGGTAAGGACCTCAACGTCCACTTCGGTTACCTGGACAAAGGGTTCATTGGGCCGATCTCGCATCTGGGCGACATGATTCCGATAATGAATGGAATTCTGTTGGGCGCGCGGATGCAGCAGAAAGACATCGTCGGCCTGGCTTATATTGGCGATGGCGGCGCCAGCACCGGCGCGTTTTATGAAGGCATGAACTTTGCCGCCGTGCAGCGCCTGCCGCTGATCGTGATCGCTGAATACAATCACTACGCGTACTCGACGCCGACAAACATGCAGACAGCCGTGCGCAATCTGGCCGAGAAAGCAGCGGCGTTTGGCATTCCCGGTTACATCGTCGACGGCAACGATGTGATTGCCTGTTATGAAGTCACCAGGCGCGCGATTGAACACGCCCGCTCCGGGCACGGGGCAGTTTTGATCGAGGCCAAGACTTATCGTCGCAAAGGCCACGCTGAACATGACGACCAGCGCTACGTTCCCGAAGGCGAGATTGAGTGGTGGGAGAAGCACAATGACCCCGTCGATCGTTTTGAAAGATTCCTGCTCGAGCAAAGCGTCGCGACCAAAGAGAAGCTGGATAAGATAACCGCCGGTGTAATGCGCGAAATCGACGAGGATTGTGAATGGGCTGAAAGCTCGCCGATGCCCGAACCCGAGGGCGCGGTCTATGGCGTTTTTGATAACTCAATCGTAGCTCCGGCATTTCGGCCGAAGGTTTTGGAGAGTTAGGTCCGGTTGGCACTCCATGAAATTCTTTTGTTGCCTGCTGCTTGGCTCAGTGTTGATGTTCACGGGCTGTAACCGCGCGCCGCAGCGGACGGCCCAGTCGTCGAGTCCAATCGCAACGGCCGAGAGTTATCCAAACTTGACGGCGCGGGCCCAGGAACTTACTGAGGCCCTCGGCCGAAAGGATTACGCGAAAGTGATCGACCTGACCTATCCGAAAGTGGTTGAGGTGGGCGGTGGACGCGAGAAACTGCTGGCGGCGATGACCGACGAAGTGAAGTCGATGGAATCCGAAGGCGTCGAGATAATTTCCTCCAACGCCTCAGCTCCAACCCAAATCGTTCATGATACAGACGGTATTTTTGCGGTTGTGCCCGTCACCTCGAAGGTCAAGGCACAAGACGGGACCTTTCAAACGGAAGGCAGCCTGATTGGAATTTCGACTGATGGCGGACAGAATTGGACGTTCGTCGACGCCAGCGGCAAAGATCTAACTGAACTTAAGAAGGTTTTGCCGAACCTGGACAAACTGAAATTGCCGGCGGACAAGGCGCCGGTGAAACTAACGAGCTGATACGAGTATGTCTACGGCTGTCAAAAAAGAACACAAGCTCGAGCGCCCGCCGCGCGGCGGTCAGGCCACGATGGTTGAAGCGATCCGTCAAGGCATCTGGGAAGAGATGGAGCGCGACCCGACAGTCTTCCTGATTGGCGAGGATGTCGGGGTGTACGGCGGCGCCTTTAAAGTTACCGAGGGCCTAATCGATCATTTCGGAAAAGAGCGCGTAATCGATACGCCCATATCCGAAGCGGCAATTGTCGGCGCCGCCTGCGGCGCGGCGCTCATGGGGCTAAGGCCGGTGGCCGAGTTTCAATTCATCGATTTCATCTCATGCGGCTTTGATCTGCTGACGAACTATGCGGCCAAGTCCCGTTACCGTTGGGGCGGCAGCATCCCGGCGGTTTTTCGTGGACCCTGCGGCTCAGGAGTGCGCGCGGGCCCGTTTCACTCGCTGAATGCTGAATCGTTTTTCCTGAACACTTCAGGGTTGAAGATCGTCGAACCCTCTACCGCCTATGATGCCAAAGGTTTGATCAAGGCAGCGATTCGCGATCCCGATCCGGTGCTCTTCTTTGAACACAAAAAGCTTTATCGCCTGCCGCGTCTGCGCGAAGAGTTGCCCGCCGACGATTACATCGTGGAAATCGGGCAGGCCCGCACTGCGCGCGCAGGCCGCGATGTGTCTATCATCACCTTCGGCGCGCAGGTTTTGACGGCGCTCGATGCGGCGGAAGAGTTAGAGAAGGAAGGATTGGATGTCGAGGTAATCGATCTGCGGACGCTGGCGCCCCTTGATAAGCAATCAATACTGGCCAGCGTGAAGAAAACGAATCGGGCCTTGATCCTGCATGAAGCGTCGCTGACCGGGGGCATTGGTGGAGAGATCGCCGCGATCATTTCGCAGGAGGCGTTTGAATGGCTTGATGCGCCAGTGCTGCGCGTGGCTTCGCTAGATACGCCAGTGCCTTATTCGCCCCCGCTCGAAGATTATTACCTGCCGCAAGTAAAAGACGTTGTCGACGCGGCGCGTAAGCTCGCGGCTTATTAATATTGACAGGGTTTACAAGATTGACGGAATCTGGCAGGTGCGGAGGATCGAATCAGCAGGCATTGAGTCATTTCCCATGTTCATCCTGTAGATCCTGTCGAAGTTGTTTTCTGAAAGGAGTCTCGCAATGCCTAAGTATGTAATCGAAAGAGAAATTCCCGGCGCCGGAAATCTAACGCCGCAGGAACTGCAAGGCATCTCGCAGAAGTCATGCACGGTCTTGCAAAACCTCGGGCCGCAAATTCAGTGGGTTGAAAGCTACGTCACCGGCGACAAGGTTTATTGCATTTATATCGCACCCAGCGAAGACATGATTCGCGCGCACGCGCAGCAGGGTGGCTTTCCGGCAAATAAGATCTCGGAAATCAAAACCGTCATCGATCCGACGACGGCCGAAGGTCAGGGAACAGCCGCAGCGGCGTAGCGCAAAACCGGAGTTCGTTTAGAGGCGGACTTGTCTGACCTCCGAATTTCGCGGCACAAGTGTGGCGTCTGAACATACTGGATTGGAAAAGTCTGAGGCCTCATATCTGAAGATCTCAGAATTGGAGTAATCATGGCGACTGAAGTTGTAATGCCCCAAATGGGCGAATCCATCGCGGAAGGAACTATCACCAAGTGGCTGAAGAATGTCGGCGACCATGTCGATCGTGACGAACCGCTCTTCGAAATCTCGACCGACAAAGTCGACGCGGAAATCCCTTCCCCGGCAGCCGGCACTCTCACGGACATCAAATTCAAAGAAGGTGACACAGTCGAAGTAAACACCGTGGTCGCGGTTCTTGATGGGGACGGTGCGAAGCCTTCAGTCGAGAGCTCGGCGGCGAAAGATCAGGAGACGCCGGCTCAAGCAGAACCGGCTCAAGCGGAACCACCAGCTGAAGCGCCGGCAGTTGAGGCGAAACCCATTCAGACTGCACCCGCTGCCGAACCGCCGCGGCCTGTCGCTCCGCCTCCACCTCCTCCACGGCCGCCGGTTGCACCGCCGCCAGCTCCAACTGCCCATAAGACTGAGGTAAAGCCGCTGGTCAGAAAGACCGACGCGACGACTGCGAAGACATCTGCCGGCAACGGCGGAGCCAGTGCGGAAGAGTTGCGACGGACCAAGTCAAGTCCGCTGGTGCGCAAGATCGCAGAAGAACACGGCATCGACATCAAGCAGCTTGAGGGTACCGGCATGAGTGGCCGGGTCACCAAGAACGACATCCTCAGCTTTATCGAATCAGGGACGGCTCCACAGCGTGCTGCCCCGCCGCCGCGACCTTCCACTCCTCAAGCGCAACCCGCGCCTCGGACGAGCGTGCCCGAAATGCAAGCCGCGCCTGGGATGAAACCCGCCACCGGCGATCGTGTCGAGCAGATGAGTGTCATGCGGAAGAAGATCGCTGAGCACATGGTGCTCTCGCGGCGCACGTCCGCCCACGTGACCACCGTCTATGAGATCGACATGAGCAAGATTGCGAAGATGCGCGAGGAGAACCGCGCAACTTTCGAAGAGCGCACCGGCACAAAGCTTACCTTCATGCCTTTCATCTTCAAGGCCGTGACGGATGCCATCCGCAAATTCCCGATCTTTAATTCTCAGGTCAGCGGCGACCAGATTATCTACAAGCGCGACATCAATCTGGGCATGGCGGTCGCGCTCGACTGGGGATTGATTGTGCCGGTGATTAAGCGCGCGGACGATCTCTCAATCTCAGGACTCGCACGGGCGGCAAATGATCTGGCTGACCGCGCGCGCACCAAACAATTGAAGCCGGACGAAGTTGCAGGAGGAACTTTTACGATCACGAATCCCGGTGTCTTTGGCGGATTGTTCGGCACCCCGATCATAAATCAGCCGCAGGTCGCCATCCTCGGCGTGGGCAAAATCGAAAAGCGCACCAAGGTCCTGACTTCCGCTGATGGCGAAGACTATGTCGCGATCCGCAGCATGGCCTACTTCGCCCTGAGTTTCGACCACCGGATCATCGACGGCGCTGATGCCGAGAAGTGTCTGGCCTACATCAAAGAGCGTTTAGAATCCGGCCAGTTTGCGATCTGACGTCTGATTTTCGGCCCTCGGTTAGCCAGTCACATCAGATTGGTCTAATAACGACAATTTGTTTGAGATCAGCAGCCGCGGTCTCGAATGTTTAGCGGCGTTTGCTTGTTCGATCGATATATCGCTTTTGACCGAAATTGCCGATCTTGCGCCCGATTTGCATTTCGTTATCGCCGGATCACGCTTTATGGATCTTGAGCAGCTGGCGCGACGCCCAAACGTAAGATTGCTCGAACCGGTTCCGCATGACGATGCCATCAATCATATGGTGGGTTTCGACGTCGGTCTACTCCCATATTCCCTCAATGAATTCACAGCCGGGATTATGCCGGTCAAATTAAAAGAGTACTTGGCTGCCGGCTTACCCGTCGTGTCCACGCCATTGCCCGCGGTGCGTAGCTTTGCCGAAGCATATCCTGGAAGCGTTAGTTTCGCGCGCGACGCGGGTGAATTCGTCGCAGAGTTGCGAAAAGCAGTCGCGGATGTCCATCCTGAAGCCGTCCGGCATCGAGTTGCGATCGCCCGAAACTATGATTGGACTGCGCAAATGGCACGCATGACAAAATTGATCGACGAAGCCCTGGATGGAATGCAGAGTAAGGAATTCCAGCGGCGACAACATTGACAGCCTTTTCGGAGCTCTCATCTCCGACTTGGACGTTTTTTCTTGCAATCGGGTAGCGAACAACTAATGAATCGCTGTTAAGTTGTTCTAACTCCGGTTTTTGCAGCTTCTCGTCTTGACACTTCCATCTCCTTCTATACTATTCGTCAATATAGTTGATGAGCGCCAGCCTTAGCTCTTCAACCCGACGTTCTTCGTAGGGTCTGCGTTAGCGTTGCAGACAACTTGAAGTGAGAGTTCGTCTCTTAACTCGACAAAAACTCGCCGGCGCGGTCAGGGCTGCGCGCGCGGCATTCCAATAAGGAGCTAAATTCCATGAACGTAAGAATACTTCGATCGACGGCGCTCGGCTTCGGGCTGGCGCTGGCTCTTTCCCCATTAGCCTTCGGACAACCCTCGACCCAGACACAGACGGCGCCGGCTGATGCGTCAAGAGCCCGCTCAATAGCCAGCGGCGAGAAGATGAAGATCAAAGGCGTGGTCGTGCGCCGCGACGCCGACACCTTTATGGTGCGGGACCTGTCGGGCGTGGACACCGTGGTGCGGCTCACTGACAAAACTTCGGTGAAATCAAACGGTGGCTTCCTGCGCGGGGGCACCAACTATGGCGCCACGAACATTCTCCGCGGTTTGAACCTGGAAGTTGAAGGACGTGGCGGATCAAATGGCGAACTCAACGCGGAAAAGATTCGCTTCAACGATTCTGATTTGCGCACCGCTCGTGCGGTTGAATCGCGGGCGACGCCACTTGAAGAACGTGCCAGCGCAGCTGAAACTCGGTTGACCGATGTCGAGCAAAACGCTCAGAAGCTTTCCGGTCAATTGGATGAACTCGCGGCCGTTTCAAACGCTGCGCGCGGCGGCGCCAAAGCGGCGCAGGAAACTGCCGATGCGGCGGTGGCCGGCGTGAATGCAACCAACGATCGTATTTCGGCGCTGGATGATTACGTGCCGCAGGATTCGACGGCCGTAAACTTCCGCATTGGCAGCTCAATCCTGAATGCTGATGCGAAAACCAAGCTCGATGCGATCGCTACCAAAGCGCTGAACGCCAAAGGCTATGTGCTCGAAGTGACCGGCTATGCTGATTCAACCGGCGCCACCGAACGCAATCGCCTGTTGAGCCAGCGCCGAGCTGACGCAGTCATTCGTTACCTGGTTGAGAATCACCAGATCCCGCTGCGCCGCATCGTCACGCCATATGGTTTCGGCGAATCGAACCCGATTGCCGACAATACGAGTCGAGCAGGCCGGGCAGAGAATCGACGCGTGGAAATAAAGGTGCTGGTCAACAAAGGCCTGACACAACCAGCGCCGACAATGAACCCGGGTTCGGGCGGTAGCGGAAAAGGCGAATAGTTGTAGCGCAAACATCGTTTGTAATCTTGAGAACGGCAACCCGGACGCCCGGGATTGTGTTATGTTGCCAACCATCATGCCGTCAGCGCGCGTCAAATGATTGGGTAGGGCCAGCAGGACGTACTGGCGGCATGAGGAGTTGGTGAATGATTCTCAACGAGCGAAAACATTTCTGGCCGGCGCTGATCGGAGCAGCGCTGGCTTTATTTTTTGTCGGCGCCAGCTTGTTTCCGGCGACTTCTGCGCAGAAGCTGAAGGAATTACCACCACCGCCCGCCGTCCCTGCTTACAAGCCTAAACCAACACCTACACCTCCACCGATTGAATACGAAGTTGTGCGCGTCACTTCCAACCTCGTAATGGTGCCGGTTTCGGTGACGGACTCTCAGGGACAACCGGTCCTCGGCCTGAAGCAAAGCGACTTCCGGATCGAAGAAGACGGGCGACCGCAACAAATCGCGCAATTGGGTGATCCCGAGCAGGTGCCACTCGATATCGCCTTGCTCGTCGATGTGTCGGGAAGTGTTATCGCCCGCTTTGATTTTGAGCAACAGGCGGCAGCCAGCTTCATCAAGCAGGTCTTAAAGCCGGAAGATCGGGCGACTGTCTTTGCGATCGACACCACGCCGCGATTGGTCCAGCGACTGGCGAGTGCCGCCGTGGCCTCGCAAAGCGTGATGACAATCAAGCCGTCCAACAGCTACACGGCTTTTTTTGATTCGGTGTTGTCGGCGGCCAAATACCTCGACGAGTCGTCGACAAGTGGGCGGCGCCGGATCGCGGTCATTATTTCGGATGGTGATGACACCGCGCGCATTCTTGATATCTCGACCGTGAAACCCGGTGATGGCACGTTACAACTCGCCAGTGTCGAAGCTCAACAGCAAATGCTTCAGCGATCGCAAACGGAAACTGAGCGCGAGGTACAGCGCGCGGAAGTCACCTTCTACTCGATTAATCCCAGCGGCCAGACCATGCGTCTGAATGCGCGCACGGCCAGGGCTGAATTGGGAATGGAGCGCATCGCGGCCGCCACAGGCGGAGCATCTTTCGTTCCGGCGCGTGACGAGGAGCTGACGCCCATCTTTAATCGGATCGCTTCAGAGATCCGTTCACAGTACCTGCTGCAATATTATTCGAACAACCAAACCGGTTCCCGCGGCTACCGCCGCATCACGGCCATCTCACCAACGCACCCGGAATTGCGAGTGCGTGCGCGCGAAGGCTATTATCCCAAAGGAAACTGACTCGAATTGGTAACTTAAGCTGTCAGCTTGCGGAGGCGAAACGCAAGCTAACAGTTGCGTTAAAGTGATACCGTCGGTCAGCTTACGAAGGCGAATCGCAAACTAACAGTTTGCGTTAGGCCGCACCCGATCCGTGGAGGATACTAATAAAGCCCAGAGTGTGCGCGTCGGTCTCGCGCTTTCCGGCGGCGCGGCGCGGGGCATCGCGCACGTCGGTGTGCTGCGCGCGCTGGTTGAAAACCAGATTCCGATTGATGCGATCGCCGGAGCTTCCGCCGGCGCCCTAATCGGCGGATGTTACGCCGCCGGAGTTTCGGTTGAGCGTCTGCAGGAAATGGCCGGCACTTTTCGCTGGCGACATACGGCGCGTGTATCGTTCTCGGGCCTGGGTCTGCAATCCAACGCGCGGATGGAAAAGTTTCTGCGCGCGCGCCTTCCCGTTACTCGTTTTGAAGATCTGAAGGTTCCTTTCGCGGCGATGGCCACGGACCTCCGGAAGGGAGAGTCGGTGGTTTTTCGCGATACGGGCGATCTGCCATTTGCAATTCGCGCCAGTTGCTGTCTGCCCTTCTTTCACGTTCCGGTCGAAGATTCTGAAGGAAGGTTGTTGATCGATGGCGGCATCGTGGCCAACCTCCCGATCAGTCAAACCCGTGCGCTGGGCGCAAACCTTGTGGTTGCTGTGGACGTGAACTATGACGGCGTACGCTTTTTTGATCGCCCCCGAACAGCCCTTGGCGTGCTGGCGCATACCTTCATCGCGGTCGAGCGAGTCGTATCAAACCAGGAGCGGGCTGATGCAGATGTGCTCGTGGTCCCCAGAGTCGGTCATATTCGTTGGGACCAGACCCGACGCGCAGAAGAGTTGATCGATTGTGGCTACCAGGCGGGAATCGAATCAATTGATGCGATTAAGAAGGCGATCGCCCGAAAATCGGGCATCGATTCTCAGCTGAAAGAGACGGTGATCGTTTAGATGAGCACCCCTGCGCGGCGCGTGAGATCGCTCTGAACTGCGGCGAGGTAGTCGCGTCGACGCGCATGGCACTGCAGTTGGTGCTTTGCCTCAAAAATAGATAGTCAGCGGATCTCATTCACACCGGGCTTTAGCCCGGTGACGGCCGTCCCAGAGAATAGAGAGAACCGTTTCAACGGTTTATTCTCCCATAAGCCACGTAGGTTTTTGTTAACAAACGGCGTTACTACACTCAACCGAGAATAGAAACCGTTAAAACGGTTCCGCACCTCGTTTGCTGTTTGACCACCGGGCTCAAGCCCGGTGTGAATGAAAACTGACATTTTGAGATTTTTGAAGCAAAGCCGCCGTTGGTACTGAACTTGCTGGGCTAGAGTCGTAATCTAAATCTAAACGAAACGCGTACGGGTCGGCATCTAACGAGGCTAAAGAGTGGATGCCCCCTCTCAAGAATTTCCCCCGTATTAGACATTTTCTAAGAGCAACGGATTGAACTGACGGATCGCTCGGGGCTTTTTCAAACCAGGCCAGGCCTGCGATTTGGGAAGGCCCGGGACTATACAGCCTCCTCATGCGGAGGCTTTTGACCTTTAGGGGTTTTGTGTCTCAAATGCGGGCCAGGCGAACAAAAACCGTACGGACGCAGCTTCTCACCCGCCTTCGGGGAAGAAGCGCAAAGCTATTTATTCGTTTTGCCGCGGCGACCATCGTCCTCATCCTAATCGGACTCGCGGCGGTGTTTGTTCATACATACCGAGCCTACGCAAAGCTTGTCGACGAGCGGCTCGCGCGTGGTTACCTGAGCAGTCGGGCCGGCATCTACGCCGCGCCGCGCATTTTGCGCAGCGGCCAGAAATATTCGCCGGCGCAAATGGGTCAGGTGTTACGCAGGGCGGGTTACATTGAAAGCGACTCAGCCAGCGAAGTCTGGAACGGAAGTTTTTCTGCGACCGGCGGGGGAATCGATATTCGCCCGAACAGCAACAGCGGTGCTCGATCGGTCATCCATGTTTCGTTTGAAGCAGAGGACCGCATTTCACAACTAACTGCAGACCAAGTCGCGATCGACTCA
This sequence comes from Acidobacteriota bacterium, assembly GCA_046728235.1. GTDB lineage: Bacteria > Acidobacteriota > Blastocatellia > Pyrinomonadales > Pyrinomonadaceae > UBA11740. Next base: position 51,304 of record JBKPEE010000033.1, on the reverse strand, counting down.
TTCACCCTGGCACCCGAGTCGTTGACCGATGGCACCACCAAGGGCGGCGCTCGTCCGCAGCTTTCCTTTAGTGACATTCCTCCGGTTTTGGTCAAAGCAATCACGTCCATTGAAGATCGCCGCTTCTTTGATCATCACGGGGTGGACATCTTTGGCATTACTCGGGCTTTGATTCGTAATGCCGGCGATGAACGAATTGGCCAGGGCGGGTCGACGATTACGCAACAACTCGTCAAGAACACGTATTTGACTCCTGAACGCACGCTGCGCCGCAAGTTTGCGGAAGCGATGCTGGCTTTCACGATCGAACGGCGCCTGTCGAAAGAAGATATCTTCGCACTCTACTGCAACGAAGTGTTCCTGGGGCAGCGAGGCGCGGTCGCGGTGCGCGGCGTCGATCAGGCGGCGCAGGTATATTTCGGGAAAGAGTTGAAGGATCTCACGTTGACAGAAGCAGCTACCATCGCCGGGATGATCCAAAGCCCGACCCGTTACTCACCCCTGCGACAACCCGAAGCGGCGCGCGCGCGCCGCAACACGGTGCTCGGCACGATGGCGCGCGATGGGTTCATCACGGGGGATCAAGCGGCTCAAACCGCGGCAGAACCCGTAGTGGTTGCGGCCTTCGACCCGGCGCGAGCATCCGGTGCGCCTTATTTCGTTGATTACGTGAATCGAGTTATCGAACATGGCCAGGGAGAGGCGCCGGTGGATCATACGCAGGATGCCATGGTGACGACTCTTGATCTGGATCTGCAGCGATTGGCTACCGAGGCAATCAAACACCAGCTCGATCGCCTGGATAACGTTTATAAGCGGCGAGGCCAAACTCCGGAAGCTGCGCTGGTGGCTCTCGACCCGAATTCAGGTCAGCTGCTGGCGATGGTCGGCGGACGCGATTACGCCGAAACGCAATTGAATCGAGTAACCGATGCGCGGCGTCAACCGGGTTCTGTTTTCAAGCCGTTTGTTTACGCGGCCGCGTTGGAAAGCGGAATTTCGCCACTGCGCAGTTTCCGGGACGCGCCTCAGCAATTCACCTACGCGGGCAGCCAAACATATCGGCCATCAAATTACGGCGGTGGATTTTCCCTGCGGGATGTGCCGATGCGCGACGGGTTGGTTAAGTCATTGAACGTCGTGACCGTGGACGTCGCCATGCAGACAGGACTGGCGCGGGTCGCGAATACGGCTTCGAGGTTTGGTTTGCCTCGCCCAATTCCTTACCCCGCGCTGGCGTTGGGGACCACGGAAGCAACTCCTTTGCAGATTGCGACCGCCTACGCTTCATTTGCAAATGGTGGGCGTAAAATCAGTCCCGCGGTAATCTCGACTGACACTGCATCCGCGGGAGATCAGGTCATCGCGGCGACCACGGCTTACATGGTTACCGATATGCTGCAGGATGTGATCGATCGCGGAACCGCGCGCGCCGCGCGAGGAGCCATCAGCCGCACAGCAGTCGCCGGAAAAACCGGCACCTCCCGCGATGGCTGGTTCGTGGGCTACACGCCAAACCTGGTCTGCGCAGTTTGGATTGGATTTGACGACAACCAGCAACTTGGATTGACCGGGGCAGAGGCCGCGCTGCCGGCATGGGTTGAATTCATGAAAGGCGCCATTGATTTGCGGCCGGAACTCGGCGGCAGGTCATTCGATCAACCCGAAGGAATCACGATTGCCGACGTTGATCCGGAAACTGATGAGCTGGCAACTACCAAGTGTCCCATGCGTGAACGCGTGGCGATGCTGAGCACCCAGGCGCCATTATCAGAATGCTTCCGGCATAACTTCTATTTTGACGACTCTGTTCTATCGGAAACGCCCGCAGTTGCGATCCAGGAACCGGCGCGTTCGCGCAAGGGTGAGAATCGGACGGCGGCCAAAGAATATGCGCTGCGCGATACCCTGGCTGAGTTGAACAAACAGGGTAGAAGAGTGCTGGTCAACGAAATGCGCATCGCAGAAAGATAGGCCGCTGACGGAGTCAGTACCGGGAGCGGTAGCGACCGGGTCCGTATCTTCAAGAGTCAGGAAGTCTCTTCGAATCCATCATTTAGGTAAACAATCAGTTACCCTGTCGCTATCGCTCCCGGTACTGGCTCCACTCCTTCACCTACTCAAAACTTATGCCGCCTACTTTTGAGTAAAGCCCGTTGTATCGCGCGAATCCCGCGGATAACTCCTGATCGCTCCGGCTTACTCCTTCTCCAAAATCACCTCCGCAATCGCATGTTCACCCGTATGTGCAATCGAGATATGGGCGGACGTGGCTCCGCTCGCCGCAAACAACTCGTGCGCCCGGCCATGAAACAAAATTACCGGCGCGCCCGAGTCTTTTGCTGACACCTCGACGTCCTGCCAGCCAATCCCGCCACTCCAGCCTGTTTGCAGAGCTTTCAGCGCCGCTTCTTTTGCCGCGAAGCGCGCGGCATAATGTTGCGCAGCCGCAGCGCCGCGCGATTCACAGTACGCTCGCTCGGCATCAGTAAAGACACGTTCGGCAAATCGCGGCGTGCGCGCGATGGTTTCACGCACGCGACTGACTTCAATGATGTCGATTCCGATTGAAATGATCACAGACGAAAACGAATTAGCGGCACTCGAAAGTGCCGGTTTTCAGTGGCGCGAGCGCGACGGCGTGCGCGCGCTGATTTGTACCCCACTCGAGGCGGAGGGTTTTACCAACGCGTTCTCAACTCGCCTCGGCGGCGTCAGCCCCATGCCCGGCAACGACTTGAACCTGGCCGGCTTCAACGAAGACGACGCTGAAAACATTTACGAGAACCGCCGACGCTTTCTGAAATTGTTCGAGGGCGATTGGCTCCTGACCGGTTGCTGGCAAGTGCATGGTGTTGATGTGCGCGTGGTCCATTCGGAAGACGATGCCAGAACAAAACCCGGTGTCCTCGGAGACGATCAATACTGCGATGCCCTGGTCAGCAACACTCCTCATGTGCTGCTGGCGGTCAAAACGGCTGACTGCGTTCCAATTTTGATTGGCGCGACTTCATCCCGCGCGTTTGCCGCGGTGCACGCCGGTTGGCGCGGCACCTCGGCCTCAATCGTCAAGCAGGCCATCGCGAAGTTGCAGACTGAATTCGGCGCGCGCCCTCAGGACCTGCGCGCTGCCGTCGGTCCGGCGGCAAACGGCTGCTGTTACGAAGTTGGCGCCGATGTAATTAGCGTCTTCAAAGAACGTTTTCCTGATTCAAACAAACTCTTTACGCCCACCAGCGACGGGCACGCGCGAATCGATCTGCATCAGGCAAATCGCGAGCAACTGATTGAGGCGGGGCTGTCACCCGATCGTATCCATACGGTCCCGCTCTGCACGATGGATCGAAATGAACTGTTCTTTTCCTATCGCCGAGAGAAACAGAAGCACGGTCGCGTCGGACGTTTGATGTCAGTAATCGGAACTCGTTAAGAGAATGCGCCTGGTTCGACGCCGAGCCTTAGCTAACGAAATTCAGCTCAGCTTTTTTAAGAGTCTTTACCGGCCGCCGAACACCCAGCCATTGGCTCTTTGCACGCGTTCGTTGGCGCCCACTACGCCGATGCCCAGGTCGATGTCCTGGTTCTTAGGCGGAAAGCAGACGTCGTCATTGCAGCTTTGATAACGCACGCGCGCCTTCAGATTGAGCCACCCATCGCCATAATTTGACGGCACCGTGACGTTGAATCGCATGATGGCCCGGCCTTCATAGACGGCGAGCGACTCGTTATTTGTGGCTTTTAGTTTTCGAACTACGGCCCGAGGAAAAATGACTGGCCCGACAGCCACACCTTTGGGTGCTTCGATTTTGACGGTGGTCGCAATCGCGTATTTGCCCAACGGCCGGTTTGCGTTGACGTGATAACCGCCGGGAATCTCCATGACGATCGCGGCTCGCACCACGCGACCGCGTTGGGCCTTATCATTCGAGTAATAGCCCTTGACCTCGATGTTCGGGTCCGGCGATGCGACATGCGGATTCACTGAGGTCGCGAAGAAACTCTGCGGCGTAATACCGAGGGCGAATAATAGAAAGAGTCTGGCAATTGATTTCATAAGCGCCTATTTTACACGCGCGCGTGAATCGCCGTCACGTCCGCCAGTCAGGCGATGCGACTACGCGCGCCGCTGATAGGCACCGGCGTTTCGCCGCCAGCGCTGCGCGCGGCCAGTTGCCCGCACGCAGCCAGAATGTCCCGTCCGCGTGGGCGGCGGATAAAGGCTGGAATTCCCTTCGACTCGAGGATTTCCCGAAACGCTTCGACGCGCTCAATCGACGAGGGCTGATAAGGCAAAGGTTCCGCCGGGTTGTGCGGTATCAGATTCACTTTTGCTCGCAAGTCATGCTGATTGAGCAGATTAGCCAGCTGGCGCGCGTGGCTGTCGGAATCGTTGACGCCGCGCAGCATCACGTACTCGAACGTGAACCGCTCGTTCCGTTTCAACGACTGCTCGAATTCTTTGCAAGCCGACAGTAATTCCTGAATGGGCCATTTCTGATTGATGGGCATCAGCTCGTTGCGCAATTCGTCATTTGGCGCGGCGAGTGAAATCGCCAGATGCGGCCGCTCAGGTATGTTTGCCAGTTCGCGAATGCGAGGGACAATGCCTGCTGTCGAAACGGTTACCCGGTTCGGAACGATGTGCAGCCCCGCAGGGTCGTTCATGATGCGGATGGCCTTCATCAGGTTGTCGAAATTGAGAAAGGGCTCGCCCGCTCCCATGCCTACCAGATTCGTACCACGCGGTGTGGGTACGCCCACTCCATAAGCATCATTCAGGGCGAAGATGATCTGTTCCACGATTTCGCCGGCCGTCAGATTTCTCAGCAACCCAAGCTGGGCTGTCAGACAAAAGGTGCATTGCAGTGGGCAGCCTGACTGAGAGGAAAAGCAGATCGTGTCGCGACGCTCCTCAGGAATAAACACCGTTTCGACCGGATAATTATCGTCGGTTTTGAAAAGATAACGACGCGTGCCGTCGCTGGAAATATATCGTGACTCCAGCGTCAAGGTTGAGACGACTGCCTGATCTTTCAGTCTGGCCCGCAGGTCTTTTGGCAGATCTGTCATCTCGTCAAAGGACTGGAGACGGCGCGCGTGAATGGCGCTAAAGATCTGGCGCCCGCGATATGCCGGCTGGTCCGATGTAGTGAGCAATTCAGACAGCTCAGTCTGAGACAGGCCTGTAAGATGAATACGTTCCATTCGAATCCAAGTTTAGCACTGGAGCAGAGATCGAAGCTCGTGAGGTCAGGGCTGTGCCTCAAAAGTAGGCGGCATAAGTTTTGAGTAAGTGAAGGAGTGGAGTCAGTACCGGGAGCGATAGCGACCGGGTAACTGATTGTTTTCTCGACGCCCGTAAAGCGTAAAGTGGATAAGAGCCTGTCGGTCGAAGATCGTTACGTTTACCATAACACGCCACCGGATCAGTGAATCAATTCACCGGTAAAGCGATCTCGACCGCGCCAAAAAGGACACTGTGGGCAAGCTTCACCGTCGGGGTAGTCGATTCCTTCTTCATGTGGACAGCCGATGATCCGGTCAACTGCTACGACCGACAACACACTATGTTGCGACAGAAAGGCGCGTATTTGAGCGGTAATCTCCTCATCAGACCGCACGTCGCCTTCGTCGGCGTACCACCGCTCGAGTAACTCGGGTTCAGCCCCTTCGCGAGTAACAATACCGACCGCAACCTTTGTGGCGCGGCGATCGTCTGGTCCGTACAGAGCAATCGTACCCACGGGATAACCGCGGAAGCCTTTGCGAGCCCGTTTGAATAGAGGGTTCTTATCTCCTGATCTATGTTTCATGGCACCGACAAATTACAAAAGTCTTGTACCCGGGAATCCCGGAAAGTGAAATGTTCATTCACGTAGGCGATGCGCTCGTAATAGGCTTCGCGGTATTCATTTGTTTCAGTATCAGGATCCGGATCGCGGCGGCGCCAGAACGCCTCGATGAAACGCTCGCGCTCCTCGTTGGTCTGCAATTGATCCCATGCTTTTCGTTCGGGATCGGAAATGATAGGGCCGACGTCTTCCAACCACTTCTTGAACGCCTTGTCCGCCTCTTCCCTAACTTTGCGCGGTTTGTCCTGCGGATCAACGACGCCGCGCTGGTTCTGAGCCGCGGCTGTTCCAACTACTGCCAGGAGTGTAGCTACTATGAAAACGAAAATTGTCTTACGCATGAAATCTCCTTGCGCCGCAAGCGCGTCGGGTTTAAAGAGTGCGAAGAGACTCAAGGTAAAACAAAACCGGCTCTCGATTTCGATTCGAGAGCCGGTTTCGGTTAGCTTCGCTACGGCACTATGGTGAACTTGCCGTAGTCCTTCTGGACCAGCGATTGTCCGCTGACGCGGTCGCGTACGTGGACTTCGATCGCGTAATCGCCGGGAGGTAACTGGCGCGAATCGATTAAGCGGGCCAGCGTCAATCGCTGTCCGGAATCGCTGTTGCCGCGCCAATCTTCCGCCTGTTTGCCGAGCTCCTTACCGTCTTTCAGCAGCACGTATTCAACGTCGACGGAGGGACGCAGCGTGGTCTGATCGATGCCGGCGTTGTAAATCTGCATGTAGACGCCGATCGGAGCTCCGCGATGAAATGAACCCGACACATTGGGAATCACTTTCACGTTTCCAATCATGAACATGCCGACAGCCGGCTGGTCGTTAAGCGCTTCCAGCTTGGTGGCGATTACCAGGGTTGATGTCGAGAGCTTGGCCGGGTCGTACTTCGGCACATCGAAGCCGAGATGCCGCACTCCGGTTGCTCCCGAATCGATGTCGCGGACAATCACGTCGATTTTATAATGTCCAGGCGTTAAGGCGACGGCCTTTTGATAAGCCGACTTTCTTTCCTTGGCCTCTGACAGCTCTTCCGGCGTGGCGCGCGTGATCACCGGATCTTCAAACTGGCCGGCGCGGCGACCGGAGACATGGGTGATCTTTGCAAAGATGTTCAGCTGCGCCTGCTGCAAACCGCCACTGTCTTTGAAAACGAGGTTTTGATTGTCGGTCTGAATCGTGAATGCGGTAATGACTCGCTCGTCGGATTGGCGATAGAAGTCTACGCGCAGATCGAAGTTAAGAGGATTGTCTTCAACGATCGGCGTGTTCACTGCCGAGGCCAGATCGTTGAACTTGACCTGTGGCGGTCGTTGGAGGTCGGTCAGCACCTGGAGGCGCGAAAAAGGACTGTCCTGCTCGCGCATGTAGTTCGGGGTGCCGATACCACCGAGGTTGGAGATGCGCTGGCTCTTGTCGGACAGACCCATTTCCTCAGCCAGAGTTAAGCCCGCGCCCGGAACATGTAGCAGGGCGTCCTTCTCGTCCGGGTTTCGCGCGATTCGGTACTCGCCGCTGCCCGTTGGGTCGACGAATTCAATCTCGATGCCCGAGCCGACGCCAGGCAGGTAACGATAGAACCAGCGCTCAAATGGGTATGTCGAGGTCGAGCCGCCACCTTCATAAGACTCACGCTGGTAAGCGCCACCGGACGGATGGCTTTCAGTCTCATCGGGCTTCCCATACATGATGTAGATGCGGCCCCGGTCAGTCTTCCATCCGGGAATGCCCGAAGCATAATGCTCGTTCGCGTAAGCGATGCGTTCGTAGTATTCCTCGCGATACTCGTTCTCATCGGTGTCCGGATCCGGATCGCGCCGCCGCCAAAACTCTTCAATGAACCGCTCGCGCTCGTCGTCGGTTTCCAGCTTTTTGAAAGCCTTGCGCTCTTCGTCCGTGATGATGTAGGCCACGTCTTTTTCCAGCCAGTCTTTGTAGGCCTTCTTCAGTTCCGGCTTAACATTGCGGGCCTTCTCTGAAGGGTCCTGCTGGTCGCTGGATTTATTTTTCTGCGCCAGACCGGAAGGGACGGCGAAAATAAGAGCGAAAAGAGCGACGGCCAGGCGGCTCGATCTGCGTTGTGACATTTGTATTACTCCTAAGATAAAGCGGGGAAACTATTTCGGTGTCAGTTCGTAATCGGAGCGTGCACCGCGGACGAATATCGAATTCTAGGTTTGCTTTAAACCAGAGTCAAGATGCGGCGGAAAGTCTCTACAGTTGCCTAAATGTTGGGAAATGTCCAGCAAAAACGGTTTGACATTTGACTGGAGCGCAACCGTCCCGGTTGCTACATCGGAAGTGCTTCCCCTCAATGCAAGCGAGGACGCTTGCGCTCCAGTCAGCAGGCCATTGTCAAATAGGCTTTTCACGCCGTTTGCCGTTTCCGACCGCAAACCCACGCCACAATGATCGAGATCGCGTAGAGCACGAACATGGGAGCCGCAAACAGCAACATGTTCGGAACGTCATTCGTCGGCGAAAGCACGGCGGCCACGATTAGAATGGTGATAATGGCCACGCGCCAGACCTTGAGCATCCAGCCCGCAGTGATCAAGCCCATGCGCGCCAGGACATAGGTTATCGCCGGCATCTGCGCGACGGCGCCCATGCCCAGCATCAGCAGGATAATGAAGTCGAAATAATCGTCCGCCTTTAGCAGCAAACGAAAATCTGAACCCAGGCCCAGCAAATATTTTGCGGCCGGCGGAAAGATCAAATAGTAGGCGGTCGCTGCGCCCAGGACGAAAAAGATCGTCGACAAGGCGATGAACGGCGTTACATATTTTCGCTCGTGGGGATACAAGCCTGGCGAGACGAAGGCCCAAATTTGCCAGAGCAGAAACGGCACTGACAAACCGATGGCTGCATACAACGAGACCTTTACGTAGAGGGCGAAGGGCTCGAGCGCGGTGGTCACGATCAACTTGTCGTTTTGATCGCGCACCTTGTCGTAACCCGTCGTCAGGTCGATCGGCAGCTTCACATCTTTGGGAATCACATCGTTGCCGGCTGACAAAGGTTCATCAGTGAAAAGTCCGAGATTGCCCTGGGCATCCCTGTCCACTCGCGCCATTACCGACGTTCCGGCCGGGATTGATACTGAACCGAGTTTTGTCAGCTCAGGAAATGCATAACGAATCTTGTCGCTCTGATGCAGCGAATTCAGCGGAATAGTTGCGAGTTGGCCGTTGAGCCCCGCGATCGAAACCTTTCTTTGCTGTTGCGCTTCCGCCAGCGCGCGATTGACCGGCGCCTCAAGGAAGCGATAGATGTAGCCCGAAACAAACCAGCACACAAACGCGGCGATCAGCACAAACGCCATGCTCCGAATCAAACGCGTACGCAACTCGTCTAGATGCTCGAGAAACGACATCTGCCCGCCGAGTTCTTCGCGGGATTCTTTCTCTTCCTTGGATTTGATTAAGCGCAAGCCTGCCATTCGGTGAAAAGTCGGCGTGTGATTTCACTCATAGCCACTCATGTTTGCCGTGAGGATTTTCAGGCAGCACGGTCTCAGCCGGAAAGTTTGATTCCCGTGGTTGAACCAGCGCGGGATCGACCGGAGTGATCGACGGCGCGATGGTCTCAGCTGTCGCAGAGACGCCCGCCGAATCAAGTGCGGCCGCCTCTCTTGCGGCGCGAATCTTCTCCGTTGCCTTGTCGATAATTGAACTGGCGGCGTCAGGCTCGACACCTTTTTCGAAATTCTCGAGGTTCACTTCGCGTTCCCAGGTCCGCTTGAAATCCTCCGATGCTCGCCGAAATTCGGCCAGGCCTTTACCGAGCTGGCGGCTGAGTTGCGGCAGGCGCCGCGGCCCAAAGAAAATCAGCGCCGCCCCCTGGATGACGAGCAATTCAGTGCTGCCCAGTGAATCAAGAATTAGTAAATACATGGTGCTAAACCGGCCTACCGTTAGACGCAGCCAGTAGCGAAAAGGATTGTAACGCGGCGGCACAAAGACGTACAGACAGCAGATTGATGAGGGAGCGATGGGTCTTGCTGTTTTGCCTCGCTTTCACCAAAGATGCCGGCGGTAACTCAATAATGAGCCGCGCGGACTTAAGGCTGAAAGCGTTGTCGATATTCCGTTGCGGTAATGAAAGCCTTCACCATCTCAGCCTGAACAAAGTTCCCATTAAACTGGTTCAGTTTGCTCAGCCAAAAGTCATAACCGGAGTAATCTAAATCGGGCGAGTCATTCGGATTGCGCCGCAGATAACCGAGATATTGCATCAGCACAAAGGCGCGATTCTTTTCGGAGTCGTAGAGTTGCTGATTCTCAGCAACCTGCCGCAGGGCCTGCGCCCGGGCATTGAAGTCGCTGGTGTTGCTTGAGCCTGCGAACAAAGCGATCGCCGCCGTCCGCTGGGGCGCTGTCAGAACGTCGCCGGCATTCTGGTTCAGTTTGTCAACGAAATCCGCAGGCGTCATTGATGACGGAAACGCACTCTGAAAATGCAAACGTTGCACAAACTGCGACACAAAGATCTGTTTATTGTTTTCGAGTACGTTTTGCCACTCCGGCTGCAGCACGACTACGTTCTCGTTAATCTGACGAGAGTCCCGCATCAGTTCGTCCATGCGCACGATCGGTACTGACAACTGATGTGCAGCACCACCGTTGGTTGAGTTGCCATTGCTGTCGCCATAAGCCGTCTTATACAGCCGTTCGACGAGATACGCCGTTTGCTGAAATTCGATTGATAAATAGAATGCGCCTGACGTGTTGATACGTTTTATGTCGATGCATTGCTGGTCGACACCGCACGAACTGATTTGGCTTGCCCAAAATTCAAACCCAGCGGCATCAGGCTCCCGATCCAGAAAATCCACATAATGCTGATGCACAAAGTAGTCCGTGTTATCTGGATTTCCCGGAGTTACATTTACCAGAGCCAACGCCAGTTGGCTGTTTACGCAGGCGGCGACGTCGGGTCGCGTGTCTCCGTTAAGGTCTACCACCGTAACTGAAACTCCACCCACCTGATTTATCAGGCTGCCGACGGTTTGAAAAGTTGCGTCGCCGTTCCCCAACAACACCTGTATGTTGTCGCCACTGAAAACTCCCGCACTTACGAGGTCCAGCTTGCCATCGCCATTGAAGTCGGACACTTTCAAGTCAACTGAAGTATTACTCAGGTGAGGTTGCACCACTGGCGGCTTGAAGGTCCCATCTCCATTGCCTCTCAAAACTGACAGGTACTCATCAGTTACGGCGATGTCGAGCTTTCCGTCCCGATCAAAGTCACCGGCGGAAATTGAGTAAGGTCCTGATCCCACGCCCCAATTACCGTTCACGGTGAGAGGTGGCTGGAATGTGCCATCCCCTTTTCCCAGCAGCACGCTCAGAATTATCAGCGTGTTATCACCCGGACCAAGGTTTCTTCCGATTGCGACCAAATCCGCTTTGCCGTCGCCGTTGAAGTCCGCGGTGGCAAAGACTCTCACAATTGGCTGAGGCACGTTATAGACTTGCAGCGATTGAAAACCGCCGCTGCCATTGTTCAGCAACACCGCCAACGTCGTAGTCGTGGGACGCGAGAGGAGATCCGGCTTGCCGTCGCCGTTAAAGTCGGCGCTGACGACCTGCCAGCCAGAGACGGCATAACTTTGCGGAAGTCCAAACGAGCCATCGCCGTTTCCGAACATAATGTTAATGCTGGCGGTGGGGACACCATCTGCGAACACGATGTCCAACTTGCCATCACGATTGAAATCATTGACCACCAGGTAACGCGGAGGCGTTGAGACGTGATAGGTCAATGCCGGTTTCAGCGTGCCGTCTCCGTTCCCTATCAGGACGAGCAGGTCGTTCGTGGTGATGTCACCGACGACCAAATCAAACCTGCCGTCGCCGTTGAAATCACCCGACGTCACTACGTAAGGATGACCCGCCGTGTAATTCACGGGCGAGTTGAATTTTACGGTCTGCGCAATGGCCGAAGTACTTAAAGCAAACCAGGCAAGCAACGAGATGAAAATGCTGATGCTCCTCAGGACGTATCGGCGGGTCGATCGGTCCGCTGAGTCCGGCACAAGCTCGCTCGAAGCCAGGCGGAGCAGCCTCAGACAGCTTTTGGATTTCATAACTCACCTCCCGGGAAGTAAGTGACGTCAGCAGTAGCGAAACTGTGAGTCCCGCTTTTTGGGTTAGTTAGTAGCGTTGGCAACAATCATACCTCAGTTCAACGCGATGTTTCATAGGCAGTTCCTGAAAGCGTGGTCGAATTTACGCGCGATAGGGAAATCTTCCGCATCCGAGAGACGCTGACGCAACCAGCTAACACAGTTGCGCTAACACTCCAACGGAGTTGAGAATAGCCCGAAATATGAATTTGGCCTGGCACTCACTCGAGCAATTCGCCCGCATGGCTGAAGCAGTCGCGGCGACAACCAAGAAGCTCGCAAAGGCGAGTTTCCTTGGCGAATATTTCGCCCACCTGGATGACGAGGATCTCGCCCGCGCGGCCCGTTATTTCGCGGGCCAGCAGTTCGCCCAAAGTGATGTTCGCACCACGAATGTCGGCGGCAGCATTCTCAGCGAGGCGATGTGCCTCGCCACGGGAATTGCACCGGAGACACTGGGGCCGCGATACGCGCGCTGGGGCGACGCCGGGGACGTAGCGTTTGAAATCTTTTCCGCAACCAGGCCCGGCAACTCGCCGAGCCTCACGCTGGCGGACACCGAAATGCTGTTGTCGCGATTGAGTACCACGCGCGGCAAAAAAGCTAAGGTTGACGTGCTTGCCAAAGTTTTCATGAAAGCCACGCCGCTGGAAGCGAAGTACCTCGTAAAGCTGCTGGCGGGGGATCTGCGGATTGGGTTGCGCGAAGGTCTGGTTGAGGACGCAATCGCGCGCGCGTTCCGACAGCCACTGCCCGACGTGTCGATGGCCAATATGCTGCGCGGCGACATCGGCGAAGCTGCGGTGCGCGCGCGAGCCGGAGCGCTGCAGTCGGTCGATATGCGTCTGTTTCACCCATTGAAATTCATGTTAGCCACGCCGGCTTCAGATCTCGCGGACATCGAGCGGACTATGCCTGGAGAGTTTTATGTGGAAGACAAATTCGACGGAATTCGCGCCCAGGCCCATATTCAAAACGGCCGGGTCGCAATTTACTCGCGGACGCTCGACGAGATATCAATTCGCTTTCCTGAACTGCACCAACCGTTGGCAGACTTGCGGACCGAAGCCATTCTTGACGGCGAGATCATTACCGCGCGCGGTGATGAAATTCTCCCTTTCAGCAATCTGCAGAAGCGCCTGGGCCGAAAAGTCGTAAGTGAAGAATTGCTCGCCAGCACTCCGGTCGTGTTTGTTGCCTGGGACCTTCTGTACGGGAACGGCAAAGTTTTAATCAACGACCCGTTGCAGACGCGTCGTACGAGACTCGAGGAACTGGTCGGAACCGCCTGCGGTAGCGGGCGGGCCAATCTCGGGACGGTAAGGCTTTCCGTAGCAAAACAATTCACTGAGGTTTCAGCCCTCGATGAGGAATTCGACGCGGCTCGCGCCCGCGGCAACGAGGGCTTGATGATCAAGGACCCGGCGTCGTTTTATAAGCCGGGACGGCGCGGGCGTGAATGGCTGAAGCTCAAGAAGGCCCTGGCAACTCTCGATGTGGTGGTGACGACGGTTGAACTCGGCCACGGCAAGCGACGAAATGTGCTCTCTGATTATACGTTCGCGGTGCGCCGGTCAGAGTCGGACCCCGAACTACTAAACATCGGCAAAGCCTACTCGGGATTAACTGACGCGGAAATTGCCCAGATGACCGAATGGTTCCGCGCTCACACAATTCAGGAATTCGCGCACGGCCGCGTGCGAGTTGTTGAGCCGCGGATCGTGATCGAAGTAACTTTTGACCGGGTTCAGCCATCCAATCGCCACAAAAGCGGTTACGCGCTGCGCTTCCCGCGCATTGTGCGGCTGCGTCCCGACAAAACTGCTGATGAAATCGATACGCTGGAAGCGGTGCGGAAACTTGCGAGCGCAGGCTAACGAGCCACGAGACCACCCGAAATATCACGAAGCAGTCGATTCGGGTTAATTCGAGCGTTTTATTGATCGTTCCGAGCGGCGACTGGCGAAACTACCGCCCGCGGCTTTTTGCTGAACTTCACCGCTTCACTTATGATCGTGCGCCGTAACGGCTGGCCTGGCGCAGGCGACGACCGCGCTTCCAGCAGAAAGATTGCCCTGATGAGTCTAACCAGAATTACCCTCGCAGCGTTCACTGCTGCCTTGTTGTTCATTGTTGTTGTCGCACAGACCCCACGCTCTCCGGCAACGTCGCGGCCTGCACCAGCGAAGCCCGCGGCAACTCCGGCACCAGCAGTTGTTTCGCCCTCACCAGTCGCGAACGGCGATCCCTCGGCTGCACCTCTGGCAACCGTGAACGATACGACGATCACAACGTCGGACATCGAATCCGACGTGAGTGCAGTAATCATGCGGGATCCCGATCCTTATTTGCATGATTTCTACACGGATTCGGTGAAAGCCACGAAGGAAGCCCGGCAGCGGGCAGTCGATGCGCGGGTCAGCTCGATGCTGATCGCGGCCGAAGCAAAGAAACGGGGCAAATCACCAAACGACCTCATCGAATCTGAGATCAACGCAAAAATTCCCGCTCCGACTGATCAGGAGATTCGCGCTGCCTACGACGCCAACCGCGATCAGATCGGAGCTGCCGATTTAGAGTCGGTGCGCAATGACCTCGCGAACTTTATCCGTAACCAGCGGCGAACAGAGCTGTATGGCGCATTGGTTAACCGGCTGAAGATGACCAACGTCGTCAGCAAGAGCGCTGATGTGAACGCGCCTAATCTTGCTTCCGGCGCGGTACTGGCTTCTGTCGATGGCGAGCCATTGCGCGTTGAGGCCATCAACGAGCGAATGAAGGCGTATGTCTACAAGATGCAGATGCGTATTTATTCCGCCCGTAAGGACGTTCTCGACCAGCGCATCAACGATCTGCTGATTGTGGCGGAAGCCAACAAACGTAAGGTCGGCCCGGAAGAAATCGTGCGGACCGAGATTACCGACAAAATCAAAACGCCTAACGACGCAGAAATCTCGAAATTCTACGAGGATAATAAAGCCAACATTAAGTCCGACCTGGCTGGCGCGCGCGGGGCTATCGCCACTTACCTGCAACAACAGCAACAGGAAAAGCTGGAAGTGACCCTGGCGAACAAACTGCGGACCGGCGCGAAGTTAAAGATCTTCCTGAGAGAACCTGAACCTCCACCGATGAATATCGGCCTGGGCACCGGCGCGTCGCGCGGCGATGTGAATTCGCCGGTAACGGTGGTTGAGTTTACCGACTTTCAATGTTCCGCGTGCGGCGGCATGTATCCGATCGTGGAAGAGGTGCTCAAATCCTATGGCCCGCGGGTTCATTTTGTGATGCGAAACTTTCCCCTGACGACCGTGCACCCGAATGCCTACAACGCCGCGCTGGCCGCACAGGCAGCCAAGGCCCAGGGCAAGTTCTGGGAATATATTGATCTGCTTTTCAAGAACCAGGGCACGCTCGATCGTGATTCACTGAAGAAATACGCCAGCCAGGTAGGGCTCGATCGTAAACAGTTCGATGTTGATTTCGATTCGGCAAAGTATGACCCCGTACTACGCCGGGACATCGAAGATGGCGAAGGATACGGAGTCGAAGCCACGCCAACCTTCTTTATCAACGGCGTGATTCTGACTGAATACTCAGGTGAAGGTCTGCGGGCGGCAATCGAAAAGGCTTTTGCGCGCGCAGGACGGAAGTAGCGACGATCAGGTCAGGCTCCCGATTTTCTGAGCAGCTCCTCGATCGTGCGATCGAGGGCAATCTTCCACGCGCCATCCTCTTTCACGAAATACATCGTGTCCCACCTTTGCGCTTCATCGTTGTGGAGCTCAAGGGTGGCTTCGTTGCCGTTGATCTTCTCATTGCGGATTTCCGGCATCTTGTCGGTCTTCGCGGCGGGATTCTCGAGTTGCCCCTCAATCATTTTATCCAGCGTCACCCCTTGTTCTTTCGCCGAGGCTTCCATCATGGCTAACGAAGTCTTTGACAACTGCTGCTTCATTCCCGCGATATCTTTTTTCTTCTGAGCTTCAAAATAAGTTTTGAAGCTGGCGGTGGGCGAAGCGTTTGACTTGCAGCCGGCCAGGGTCAGCAGAACCGCGGTGGCCACGAATAGGGTTTGCCTTCTCATTTTTCTCAATTGACGTTCGATCTGGTTGTTAATCCGTCAGGTCTGGTCGTGACAGTATTATTGCGACGCCTTCTTATGCGTCAGAATGTTGCACGCGTCTTCTGCGGCGGTAGGATCGATAGCGACATTACCTTCGTCGATGTGCTGAATGATTCCGTCTTTGTCGATGACGAAAGTCGCTCGATTGCCGTAGCCACCGTTTTCGTTGTAAACGCCGTAATCCTTTACGACCGTGTGCTTGATATCGCTTAGTAACGGAAAGGTAACGCCCAGCTGTTTGGCGAACTCCGCGTTGGCAAAAGGACTATCAACACTCACGCCGAAAACTTGTGTATCGTTGGCATCGAATTTGGCGATATCAGCCTGATACGCCTTCATTTCCTTCGTTCAACCACCGGTAAAGGCAAATACATAAAACGCCAGCACCACGTTTTTCTTGCCCTTGAAATCGCTAAGTTTATAGCTTGTTTTCCTGCCGTCAGGTCCGCTGATCGAACTCGGCAAGGTGAAATCCGGCGCCGCCTGGCCGACCTTCAGGTTCGTGTGCGGCGCCGCCGGCGCGGTGCGCGGTGGCGCGGGTGTTGGTGTCGGTGTTTGCGCGGTCGCTACGGTTGCAGCCGCAAATAAGAACAAGACGCAGACGGCTCGCTTCATCATCAGGATCTCCTTAATACAGGTCTCGGAAGCAGCGAGAGTTTACCTTGCCCCGCGAATTCTGACAACGAGACTCTGCGCGATTTCATCACCCGCGGGTTCCAGCCGGGAATTTCTCAAGTGGGTTGCACACGGGTTCACTTTTTCATAACCGACCGTAGTAAACGAGGGTTTCGTAATCAAAGTCTACTCGACCGTCCCTTTGATTCGCCATGAAGACTTGCCTCAGATCGTCGATCATCTGATCGAATCTGGGGTCATTTGGCTCAGGCGCGTAAGAGGCGGAGAGCAAGCGTCCCTTCAAGCCTTCAAAATCAAAGACCTGTTTGAAAGGAAAGCGCGCCTGCCGGCATTTAGAAGGCGAGAAGAAAGCTGCGATATCACAGTCCTCGATCTCTCGGTTGACCTCCTGGTAATCGGTTCCATATTCCATCAGCAGTTCCTGGTATCCACGGACCAGCGCGCTCGTTTCGACGAGGAACCCGTTCCAAACCAGCACCACCCACCCGGTGGATTTCACCACTCGTTTGAACTCGAGTTTTGCTTTTGCCTGATTGAACCAGTGAAACGCCTGTCCCGCGATGATCAGATCGATCGAGTTATCAGCAAGCGTCGTCGCTTCCGCCGTAGCGTTCACACTCAAGAACTTTGGATACTTTGCTAATAATCGTTCACCTGCCGAACGCATCTCCACGTTGGGTTCAACGCCGTAAACGGTGTTTCCGTTTTTCAGGAACAGCTCGGACATGAAGCCAGTGCCCGAACCTATGTCTGCGATCAGGCTATCTGAGGTGAGGCTACATTCATTCTTGAGCAAAGGAATGATCTCGACCGGATAACTGGGACGATACTTCAGGTAGTTCTCGACCCGATTGGAAAATCGCTTCGTTGGATCCAACACAATAAGTTAAAGCTACGGCCTTCCTGAGTTTCGGGGGATTATAGCCGCAAGGATTAGCTTGAACCTATGGCTGTCAGCGGTTTAGTATCGCCGCCTTCATAAAAATTATGCGAAATGCAGTGAAGCACTCGAACGACAGTTCCGCAGGTCACGGAGCAGCGCTGTTTGCGGGATTTCTGGGCTGGACACTCGATGCGTTTGATTTTTTTCTGGTGGTCATGGCGCTGACCGCCATCCAGGCGGATTTCCACAAGACAGACAAAGATATTGCGCTCGCCATCACGTTGACACTCGCGTTTCGTCCCGTCGGTGCTTTTATTTTTGGTTTAATGGCCGATCGCTATGGTCGCCGGTTACCGCTAATCATCGATCTCATTTTCTTTTCGATAGTCGAGGTGCTATCCGGTCTGGCACCAAATTACGCGACATTCCTGGTACTGCGGGCGCTGTTCGGCATTGGTATGGGCGGCGAATGGGGTGTTGGTGCTTCACTCGCTATGGAGAAAGTTCCGCCGAAACTACGGGGCGTTCTATCTGGCCTGCTCCAGGAAGGATACGCTGCCGGTTACCTCCTCGCGGCGATCTGCTACTTCCTGGTCTTCCCCCGCTGGGGTTGGCGGCCGATGTTCTTCATCGGCGGATTGCCGGCGTTATTGGCAATTTTCGTTCGTCTGCGAGTTAAGGAGTCGGAGGTGTGGGAAAAAACCCGTCACGAAACATGGGGCCAATTAGGCCGGGCGATTGCTTCGCACTGGCGACTATTTATTTATTTAGTGTTGCTGATGATGATGATGAATTTCGTTTCGCACGGCACGCAGGACATGTATCCGACGCTGTTGAAGCGCGCCTGGCATTTCAGTCCGCAAAGAGTGGCCGCCATCACCGCGTGCACAATGGTGGGGGCCATCATCGGCGGGATACTGTTTGGCTTGGTGTCAGATCGCTTCGGCCGGCGGCGGTCAATGATCGTGGCACTTTCATGCGCAATCCTGGTAATTCCACTTTGGGCACTTTCGCCCGCACTGACTTTGTTGTTGACTGGTGGGTTTTTGATGCAGTTTATGGTGCAGGGGGCATGGGGAATCATTCCGGCTCACTTATCGGAACTCTCGCCTGATTCGGTGCGTGGTTTTCTTCCCGGCTTCGCATACCAATGTGGCGTGGCCCTTGCGGGTTTGGTCGGTTTCATCCAGGCAGTTTTTGCTGCCAGAACGAGTTATCCAACAACCATGGCGTTAACCAGCTTAACGGTATTTCTGGGCGCCATCTTGATCATCGCGCTCGGACGTGAACGTCGCGGGATTCGCTTTGGCGAAACAGTTGATCTGACCGAATGATTCTTCGCACTTCGCGCTCATCGAAAATGGCCGGCTATTCAGGAACACCACTCGTCAAGAAGTTGGGAATAAAACCTGACTATGAGGTTGCTTTTGTAAATGCCCCAAAGAGCTTTGCGAAGCAACTGGAGTTGCCGGCCAGCGTAAACATCAAGTCTCCTTTAAGGAGCAGAGATTTGGATCTGATAATTGCGTTTGTGACCAGCCAGAAAACGTTGACAACCGCCTTTGCGCAATACTCAGGAAGAATAAAACCGGCCGGCTTGTTCTGGGTTTCGTGGCCGAAGAAGGCGTCCGGCGTGCAAACCGATCTTAACGAGAACATTGTTCGCGACATCGGGCTGGCAAACGGCCTGGTCGATGTGAAAGTTTGCGCCGTTGATGAAGTCTGGTCAGGCCTGAAATTCGTGTTTCGCTTGAAAGATCGTCCGAAACGAGAAACTTCCCGGACGTGACGCCTCGCCTATACGCTTACCTCACTTATCCACAGAATCTGTTGAAAACCTGTGGATAAAACTCGATTCGAACTGGCAACTGGTTCAGAAATCGAGACTTCCCGAGATGTGCACAGCCCTGTGAGTTAACCGAGATCCTTATGAATAATTCCTCTCGAGTGAAATGGGCGCGCGCAAACCTGGGAGCGCGGACGTTCACCATCCGCAATGAGCGCGAAGCGCGAAAACTTCCAGTATGCGAGCGACGAAACCAGCGCAAGCTTCGCTGGCGCTGCGGACGAGGACGTCCGCGCTCCCAGCAACCGGCGCATTTGAATAACCAATCAACTAATAGTTGGACCACCGCGCTGGGCCCATCAGGTTTTGGGCGCGACTTTAGGCGAACGATTTATGGAGATTCGTGAAGCACGCATTTCTATTGATCGATTTTTCATCGACGTGATCTCTGCATGTGTAGTCGACGGGGGTCATGATTGCTTGCGATCATTTTTTCGGGCGCGCGTAATCGTCTCTCTTGACAGGTGTTGCGAGACGGAAATTTCTTCGTTACGAAGTTATCCGATCAAAATCGTCTTCAGTTACCGATTGGACCACCACATGTGACGAAACGAGTTGCAAAAAAATTCTCGATAACTATAATGCCGATCCCTTGTTGTCGAGCGTCCAGCGCAGTGACAAGTTGACGAAGATCAGTTGAGCCGAAAAATTGCTTTTCCTCTCGCAAGCATCGTCAGCTATTCCGCGACCGCTTTGACACGCCTGGTTGATAATCTGCAGGCGCGCGGGCAGTAGGGGGTCGTTAAGCGCAGCAGCTGCCGACAATCGAAGGCGAATTGTTCCGGCACGGTCCCTGGAACACAATCCGCCAACTTCAGTCATAAAGGGTTTGGAAGTAAACAAGCGGACAAGCGGCGTGGGTTCTGCTGCAAAGGCGTTTTGTTTTCGTAAATAGTTGAATCATTGCTTCGGAGAGACGAACGTGACGTTACTGGCAGAAGTTAGCGAGATCGAGTTGAAAAGATGTCCGCGATGCGAAGAGTCCTTGCCACTCTCGGAATTCGGCATATGCCGCGCACGAAAAGACGGCTTGAACCTGTATTGCAAACGCTGCATTCGGCAGAAAATTGCCTTGAGTCGTCAGGCCCTGCGCGAATACAAGAAGGCCAGAGGGAAACACGGCAGCTCGACTAGTTCCGACAACCCCCGGGTGTCGCTCGATAACAAAACTTCTCTTTCATCGCGGCGCATTGCCCGCATGCTGCGAAAACTCTCCCCCGCTGACCGCGTACGCGAGGCCATTCGTTGCGGCGCGCATACGCAGAAGGAAATCGCGCAGGTGACAAAACTGCCGAAAGACGAAGTTTGTGACGCGCTGGCGAATCTTTTGCTCTGGACGCGGGAAATTCGCACTCAGGTCGTCCGCCATCAGCGCATGTATTTTGTCAATGACGAAATCGAAGGCCTGACCAGGGCCACGGTAAAGAGGAAACGCCTGAATCCATCCTTCAGCTCGGTCGGCGTGTTGATGCCGGGGCGAAAACCTTCAGCCAAAGGCCGGAAACGCGGCGTCAAGCTCTCCGCCAAAGCGCGCAGTGCATGACTTTATACGGCCGATTGTGCGGCAGTTCGCGAGCTATTCGTTAAAAGCCGAGAGGACTTCTTCAGCATGCTCGTCAGGCTTAACCTTGCTGAAGATCTTCTTAATCTTCCCCTTCTCGTCAATCAAAAAAGTCACGCGATGATTGCCCATATAGGTTCGACCCATAAACTTTTTCTCGCCGTAGGTACCGAAGCTCTCGGAAAGTTCGCGCTCGGTGTCGGCCAGCAAGCGAAACGGCAGGCTGTATTTGTCGATGAATTTTTGATGGGACTTTTCGCTGTCCAGCGAGACGCCAAAAACCTCAATCCCGCGTTTCTTGAATTTGGCAAATGAATCGCGAAACGAACATGCCTCCCTGGTGCACCCGGGAGTATCGTCCTTGGGATAAAAATAGAGAACGACCTTTTTCCCGCGCAGGTCCCGTAACCGGACGACCTGACCGGTTTCGTCGTTTACAGCGAAGTCCGGCGCTTTTTCACCCTCTTTGAGTTTTGCCACCACGTTTCAATTCCTATCGATTAAGATTGAACAACGGCGAATTGTAACGACTGAAAAAGGGAAGCTGCAAAGAAAGATGACTACGAGAAAGAAAACCTCCAAAGGGAAAGCTGCCGAAAAGACCGACCGCTCGTCAGGATTGTGGATGGTAAAGCAAGAGCCGGAGAGCTATTCGTGGGATGATTTCGTTCGCGATGGCCGCACCGACTGGACGGGCGTGCGAAATTTCCAGGCGCGCAACAATCTGAAACAGATGAAGATCGGCGATCACGTGCTGTTTTATCACTCAGGCACGGGCAAGTGCGTGGTCGGCATCGCGGAAGTAGCGAAAGCCGCCTACGCCGATCCTACGGCCGACGATCCGCAATGGGTCGCCGTCGACATCAAGCCGATCAAACCACTGAAAGAATCGGTTCCGCTGGCGGCGATTCGATATAACCCGAAGCTCCAAGACCTGCCGTTGATACGACAGTCGCAACTTTCAGTCATGCCGCTGACGAAAGAAGAGTTCGATACCATCGTGGGGATGGGTAGTAGTAAGAAAAATAAATAGACAGGATTTACAGGATTACCAGGATAAAACGACGGTCTGAGGCGTAAGCGTCGCTTGCTTTCGGATATTGTAAACGAACGAACTGCACGCGGGACGTTGGCGCTCCTGATTCTGTTAATCGTGTAAATCCTGTCAAATTCCGACTCAGGCTCTGCGGATGAATTTTGCCGCCAGCCATCCCAGCGGAATGAGGATCGCCAGGTGAATCCAATCGTAGCCTCCAGTCGTGGTCCCGCCGAAGTGATTGCTGATCATTAAGAAAACCACCGGCACGGCCATAAATGTATTCTGTTTTGACCGTAACTTGGCCTGGGCCGCGAGCTTTTGATCCGGCTGGTGGCCGGCTGTGATGGCGGCGATCATCCTTCGCTGCGCCGGCAGGATGCGCATCCAAACGTTTGCCGCCATGATGGTGCCAAACAGCGCTCCGAGATGAATATAAGCAGCGCGGCCGCTGAGGACGCGGGTCAATCCAAATCCAGTAGCGACAATCAGCACATAAGCCAGCACGGCGAAGAGTTTTTCATTTCGTCCCAGCGGCGAAATCATCAACAGGTCGTAAATCAGCCAGCCAAGCACGAGCGTCGCTATGCCTAAGCCAACCGCCCCGGCGATGCTGATATTGGACACGTCGTGATCAACCAACGCTCCGCCGCCGAGATAGTAAACGATGACCAGCAAGGCAAAACCGCTCAACCAGGTTGTGCCGGCTTCCCACTTGAACCAATGCAGCTTGCGCGAGAGTTCGTCGGGTACTTTGCGCTTTTCGACGACATAAAAGCCGCCGCTGTGCACCATCCAAATCTGGGCGACTTTTCCCGTATTCAGCACGGCTTTCTCTTCTTCGCTCAATCGCGCGTCGAGCCAGGTGAAGTAATAGGTCGTGCCCACCCACATGATGCCGGCGAACACGTGGACCCAGCGAGCTATGAAATTAAGCCATTCGCTAATGGTTGGATTAATCATTAATAGTCTGGAGAACCGGCTTGGAGTACCGCCTTTAGGCGGCGGCGCACAAGTTCGCGGTACCGGCTTTGGAGCGACCTGAAAATTACCGCCTAAAGGCGGTACTCCAAAAAGCTTCCGCCCAAAGGCGGTACTCCAAAAGTCAACTCCCGCGATAGGTGGAATAGCCGAACGGACTGACCAACAAAGGAACGTGATAGTGCTGGCGCGAATCCTCGATTCTGAATGTCACCGTCACTTCTGTGTAAAAGGTTTGCGCGTTATGAACGGCGAAATACTTGCCGGTATCAAAGGTCAAGCGATAGACGCCGGCTTCAATGGATTCGCTCGCCAGCAAATCTGTGATTCTTCCATCCGCGTTCGTGATCCCTTTGCCGATGGGTTTGAACGCGCCGGCAGCTTCAACCTCGAGTATTACCGGAACGCCCACCGCTGGGCAGCCGCGTGACAGGTCAAGGACGTGTGTAGTAATCGCGCTCATGGCTTCCAGGGTCGCGAACGGAATGCAATACGATCCACGAAAACACCGGAAAAGTCACGAAACGTCACGACGCAATCGACTGGAGCGCAAGCGGTCCCGGTTGCAGGATAATCAAGCGAGGACGCTTGCGCTCCGGTCAGTCAGGGCATTGCGCATTGCCTTAGCAACTTCTCCAATCTCAAACGTGTGATCCTCCGCTGTTGGTCAGCGGCAACCTGCAACTCAGTCTCCGGATCGTTGTGAATTCGGCGGTTCAGCAGCGCCAACATCTCTCCGGGAGATTTCCCGGTCGCGCAAACGATGAAAATGAATCCGAAACGCGCCTCATATTCTCGATTTCTGGTCACGAGTTGCGCGATTGTGTCCGCAGAGGCGGCCTGCATGGCCGATTGTTCCTGCGCTGACCAGCGTTGCTCCTGCGGCGTTTGGGATTCGGCGGCTTTCTGCTCGCCAATTTTAGGGTGAGCGCGAAATGCTTCCAGCCAATCTTCGCCTTTCAAACCCGCCGAAACCTCGTCGGATTTTGCCAACAGTTCTTCTTCGCTGGCAAAAGGTCGCGCCTGGGCCATGGCGCGCGCCCACTTCGTGGAGCCGCAACATTTCAGCAACTCAGCTTCCGCTTCTTGCGCAGATTGTCGATTCAGCCAGCTGACTGATTGATTCATTGGCTCATTGATTGATTCAATGAAACCATGAATCAATGAATCAATGAGTAAATGATTCAATCACTCAATCGTTCCCCAGACTCGCAAGCGGCTCACCCCGCCGTCCGGAAAAATGTTAAATCGCACGTGGGAAGCGACCCCGGCATCTATTACTTCATCAAAGAAGTGGCGCGCATGCGCCTGCAATTTCGTGCGCGCGAGCACCGGCTTCCAGCTAAACTTTGCGTCCTGCAACGTCTCAATCGCGGCATCCGGCGCGTGACAGCTTTCAAGTGAGCAACTCTCAGGAAAATTGCCTTTGAACCATGACGTGTCAACCTCCAAACGCCGAATGCGCCCCGGCCTGCCCAGTCTAATGATCGTCCAATCGTAACCCGCGCCGCGGCGGCGCTTCGTCTCCCAACCATCACTCATATTCGCCGCCCGGCCCGCCATAATCAGGTTATGGCGGTGACCGAAGAACATATCGCTGCACACGAGCACGCGGCCCCCATTCTCAACCGCCGCCAGGTCGATCTCGCCTCCGATTGCCCGCAAGCGATCCCAGTCGGGCGCGACCTCGCCGTGGACTCGCAGCCGCGCTACGCCCCCGTCCGGAAAGATCTTAAACCGCAGGTGGGTCCACCGTTGATTACCATCAATTGGAAAAGGGTTTAGTGAATCACCGTTTAGTTTCGATTGTGGCAGTATCTCAATCCACGGGACTGAATCAGTCGTCAATTCTGCGGTTGCCGGCGAGCCGTCGATCGCCACCGCATCGAGTGAACAGGCTTCCGGGAAATTGCCTTTGAAGTGACTCGTATCAACGACTACTCCGCGAATCAATCCTGGTTGCCCGAGTCTGATGATGCACCAGTCGAATCCAGGCGTGCGGCGGCGGCGCGACTCCCACCCATCCATCCATTTGCCGTGGTCGGTGTACTTCCCTTCGACAAACACAGGCGCAGAGGGCTTCAAGAGATTTTCTTTCGGCGCAAAGAAATCGTCGTTGGCGTAAAGCACCGCGCCGCCGAGGCGTTCAGATGCGAGATCAACGAGTTCGGTGAAGTCCATAAAGTCTGCCACAGAAGAACCAGGACACCGAGAGAATTAAAGGAAAAGGGGCCGGACGAACAGCGCTTAATGATTTTGCCGCAAGAGTGTTTGGCCGCCAAAAGATGAAATAAACTCGCCGCTATCATAAACGATTTGACCGCGGACCAGAGTCTTTTCTATGACTCCGTGCAACAGTTCACCCGCGTACGGAGTAAGCTTGTGGCGATGCTCGAGCATCGCGGCGTCGACCCGGAACTCGGCATCCGGATTCCAAATCACAATGTCCGCATCGGCGCCTGACTTGATCGCACCCTTCAGATGACCAAAGCCCACTTGCTGAGCGGGCCTGGCGCACAGCCATCGCACCATCTGCTCGACAGTAAATCCGCGCGCGCGCGCGTCAGTCCAAACTATGGGCAGACGCAACTGCAAAGAAGAAATTCCGCCCCACGCGTTCATGAAATCACCTTGGGCGCGCAACTTCATCTCGGGCGGGCAAGGCGAGTGATCCGAAACCACAAAATCGATGGTGCCGTCGCGCAACGCCTCCCAGAGTTGTTCGCGATTTTCGGCCTCTCGAATTGGCGGGCAGCACTTGAATTCCGTGGCTTTCTCAGGAATATCCTCGGCGCAAAAGTGCAAATAATGCGGGCAGGTCTCAACTGTGAGTCGTAACCCGTGCGACTTTGCCTGCCGCAGCATGGGCAAAGCGTCGGCCGAAGAGTGATGCACAATGTGAATTCTGCACCCAGTTTCGCGCGCTAGTTTGATCATCAGCTCAACGGCTTGATCTTCCGCGGCGCGCGGACGCGATCGGAGGAACGTTTGGTAGGAGCTGCTGCGCGCGCCGGCGATCGATTGGCAGCACGCGTCGACTGGACCGGGCACCTCAGCATGAACGATTAAGGTCGCGCCCAATCGCGCGAGTTCGGGCATCGCTGCTCGTAGATCTGTTTCCGTGACATTGGGAAACTCATCGACGCCCGAATGAATCAGGAAACACTTGAAACCTGCGACTCCTGCTTCCCACAATTTCTGTAGTTCGCCAGTGTTCCCCGGTATGACTCCACCCCAGAATCCCACGTCGACATGCAACTTGTTCCCCGTGGCGGCCAACTTCGCTTGTAACGCCGGCAGCGTGGTGGTTGCCGGAATGGAATTCAGGGGCATATCCACGATGGTCGTGACGCCGCCAGCAGCTGCCGCGCGGGTGGCCGTATCAAATCCTTCCCAGTCAGCTCGCCCCGGCTCGTTGACATGCACGTGCGTATCAACGAGTCCGGGCATCACGATTGATTCGGGTGCAGCTTCGATCAGTTTGCAGCCAGCGGGCACATCTTCCCAGATCGAAATCGCGGAAATGTAGTGGCGCGTTATGTGAACAGACGCCGGCCCAACCGAATCTTCAGTTACGACCCGCTTTCCGCGAATTACGAGATCGGGAGGACGCATCAGCTAGGCCCAGTTACCCGGGGGTGGCGGCGGCGAGGGCAATGGCGATCCCAGATCCGGAAACACGCGGCGATAGGCGACCGCCTGAGAAGCAAAGGCGACCGGCAAATAGAAATAGACGCCGACAAAGCAGCACAACACGCCTATAAACCCGAAGAGCGCATTCAAAAGCATCAATCCCAGAATTCCGCCAAAGTTTGCTTTCGACGCCCGGAAGCTCAGTTTCACGGCATCCAGACCGGACAACTTGCGATCGGCCACCAACGGGTAAGCGAGCATGAAAAAGATTTCTATCAGAATGCTCACCGTCATGATCGTGACGAAGAAAACGATTTCAAATCCAAAAAACGAAAAGAAGAATTGCCGCATTGCCTCGGGAGACGGGTGCTCTTCGCGCGGCATGGTCGTGGCCATCATGCCGAGCAAAAAGACGTAGTAGGGGATCAGCAACACGATCACAGGTATCATCTTTAGCACGGTTACCACCAGGCCCTGAACAAAAAGCTCAAAGCCTTTGAACAAGGTGCCGAATTCCACCGGCTGGTTCCGTTGTCTTTGCTGGAGGCACATGAAAACTCCCACCATCATCGGTCCCAGCAGAACGATGGGAACCACGCCGCCAATCAGAATGCCGACGATCGAAATGCCAAAGTACAACCAATACTGATCCCTGATCA
Source organism: Acidobacteriota bacterium (assembly GCA_046728235.1). GTDB lineage: Bacteria > Acidobacteriota > Blastocatellia > Pyrinomonadales > Pyrinomonadaceae > UBA11740. The sequence continues at coordinate 23,965 of JBKPEE010000033.1, read as the reverse complement.
GCGCCCATCCTTCCTTAATACATTCCATCGGCGAGATGACGCCACGGCGAAATTCAGCATAGTTTTGATTCATTGAGGGCCCTCCATCCGCAGCGGCACATTTAGCACGGGTGGGGCGTGCGCGCAATACTGATTTTCCACGAAAGCCGGCTGTAGAGGATTAAGGCGGCGTCGTTAACGGGTCAGTTCTCAGCCATGCTCCCTGGCTGACTATTGGTTTTAGCATCCGCCCGATGGCGTCAGCATACATGGCCGCGCCCTTGCGGTTGGGGTGCGCGACCGCGGCCAGACGGCAGCGCAGCAAGCGGTCATCGCGCGCGGCTTTTTGTTCCGGGGTCTCGTTCTCGGACTTTTTGAAAAATGACTTGCAAAGGTCGCTGCGAAACGACCGTCTTTCGTCATTTGACCGCAGCTGCACTCGGCCCAGCGTGAGAACCACCAGCATCTTTCGCAACCATGAAGCGTCGAAACCCCACAGGCGCGACTGTTTGGCAGCGAACGCGTTTTCCGGTCGAAAACCGGCATCCGCAAACAACACGCGCTGGTGTGACCCCTTGGCTTGTAGCTGCGCATCTACTTTCCGAGCGGCGGTCGAAAGCATTTGATCCGAGGTCTGGTACCACTCGCGCGAGATTGCAATCAGGCGCGCGCGCAAGGTCTTGTCATTCATCTTCGGCGCGCCGGGCGACGGCAAATAGAAACGTTTGGCCAATGCGCGCATGAATAGATCGTTGGCGGACTTTTCAGTGAGGATTGGGTAATACCCGATGATCACAACATGGGCCGCGGGAAAGATTGTGGTGATGCGCGTCAACAATGCCTCGACCGGCTCACCGCATTTGGCCTGCGCCAGCTCGCGAATGTTGTCGGGAGTATTCGCTGCGTTCAGCAAACGGCGCGAGTCCAGGTCGTTTATGCATCCATTGACCAGCACCAGATCGACCAGTGCCGGATTTGTAAAGGCCATCACCGCTTGGTCAATCTGATCATTGATAGTTGGATAGGCGCGACTAAGTTCGCCATCCAGGTCAAGCGCAGCATCACGAGCAGCTGTATCAGATGGCGGATCCACCGATCCGATAACGGCACCGGAGTGCGCCTCGATCAGCTCTCGCACTTCACGACCCGTCTCCTGCTGCAACCAGCTCTTCACCAGGTAAGAGGCTTTGTGTTCGTCCTTTAATCCCTGACCCCAGGAAATCGAATCGCCAAGTACCAACATATTAAGCGGGCGCTCTTTTGAGGTTTGCGCGTATCCGGCGGTGGAAAAAAGAAGCAGGGCCGCGATCGCGGCCAAGACATAAAGCTTCGCTGGGGGCGCGATAACTTTCATGAAAGATGAAGCGCGATTGTAACTCACCGCCGGAGAACGGACTACCTTGGATGCTGAGTTACCCGTCAGAGGGTCGCAGCACGCGACAAAAAGTCGCGTAGCAGGTTCAGTGAGACGCGCAGACGATAATCACGGGTCGAACGGATGTCATCGATGGGAGCAATCTCGGCAGCCAGGGTTGAGGCGGCAGATTTGACGATAGCACTGGTTAGCGGCTGATTCCGCAGCGCCGCTTCGGTTCTTTCACAACGAATTGGAATGGGCGCCACGCTGCCGAGCGCAATGCGCGCATGCTTGACAGTGTTGCTGTCGACCTCGGCAAGGCCGGCAAAACACACTTTTGAAATTGCCTGTGCTTTACGGGTGCCCACTTTACGATAGTAATGAAGGCGTTGAGCTTTGTCGCGCGGCAGATGAATCGCAATCAGTAACTCGTCCTCGCGCAGGTCCATCTGTTTATAGCCGCGGTGGAATTTCGCGTAGGAAATTGTTCTGGTTCCTGATTTTGAAATCAATTCCAGATCGGCGTCATAGGCAAGTAAGGCGGGTGGCGAGTCAGCCGCAGGTGAAGCATTGACGATGTTGCCACCCAGCGTGCCGCGGTTCTGGATCGCCATGCCGCCGGTCTCTTTTGCCGCCTGGCAGAGCATCGGAAATTCAGCGCGCAGGATTGGCTGAGCCTGGACCTCGGTATACGTGGTCAGCGCGCCGAGAGTGACGCGCGAATCGCCTACCTGGATCCCGCGCAGCTCTTTCAGGTTCCAGATGTTGACGTAGTTCTGATGCGGTAGATTGCCGGCTTCGAGCAGCACCATCAGGTCGGTGCCACCTGCGAAAGGTTTCCAGGCGCCGTCGTTCTCCGCAAGAAGATCAAGGGCTTCGTCGAGACTTTGGGGAGAAATGAGCTGGTAGGAGGGAATGTAAGCTCTCATGTCATTTCTCACATGCCCGCACTACTGACTCAAAAATCTTCATGTATCCAGTACACCGGCAGAGATTTCCAGCCAGACCTTCGCGAATCGCTGCCTCATCAGGATGCGGATTCTTCTCCAGCAGACCGACCGCCGCGATGACCATCCCCGGCGTGCAGATGCCACACTGCGCGCCGCCGCATTCGATGAACGCCTGTTGGACCGCATGTAGTTGGTTTTCGCTGATCCAAACACCTTCGATCGTTTTGATCGAGCAACCGTCAACTTGTGCGACCGGCACCAAACAACTGTTGACGATCTGTCCATCAATCAAAACACTGCAGGCGCCGCACTCTCCTTCGCCACAGCCCTCTTTAGTGCCAGTAAGATTCAATTGTTCGCGCAGGACATCGAGCAGGCGCTCCATGGGATAAGCCTCGAGCGTTCGCTGCTCGTTGTTTACGACGCATTCTATTTTCAATTGCCCAGACATCGATCTTTACTCGATTGGCACTAATCGGAAGAAAAACCGACTTCGAAAGTACGGTCGGGATAGCTGCGAAAAACCAGCATATCATGTTGGATGGCGCTGAATATTATTGGCTACCGGTGGCGGCGAGAGGCGGCGACCAGCCGGTTGACATGATCGAATGCCTGGACCAGCCAATCGACCGTGGTGTTTGACTTATCCAGCAAGACGGTCGCGCCGCGCACCGCACCGTTTAGCGCTGTCAGCGTGCTATGTGGTCGCCCATTTACAAAAACATCGACGTGAGAAATCTGCTTTTTTCTGTCGCGGGGACGTACTTGGGAAGATGCCTCGATTCGCAAACCGCGGCCCTTGCTTTTCGCCGGTCGGACTGAAAGCGAATAGATCGGCTTGCCGGCGATCAGATGCGCAGCGTGGGTGACCAGATCCACGTTGTTGTTCATCAGATCGCGTTTCGTCATGTAGTGACGATAATCAGGCGCAATTCCCAACTCTTCCAGCGGCCGGCCCTCTCGCTGCCCAACGCGAATGCTGCGACGCATGGCGATGGCCAGGTCGGCCTTGCGCGGCAGCGGCTTGAACCGCGATCGGGAAGATTTCCCCACGGCTTTGGCAAGGTCGTCGTACGACCAGACGTTCGCCCCGCCGGCCCCGGTGTTGTCGCTGGTGCCCAGGACTTGTCCGACCTCGTTATCCTGAAACCCGGCCGCAAACATATCTGTGGTGCTGTAGGACAGCGCATCGGTGATCAGAATCACCGGCCCGTGATAAAGCTGTCCGATGTTGTTGCAGTCTTTGTCCGAGCTTACCGGAAAACCCAGCGAATAAGTGGCGCCGGTCACCACCGCTTCGGCAATCGAAGCCGCCCACGGATGATAACGCGGATCGCGCTGGCAGATTTCCAGGTTAACGGCCGAGTTGATGAATTCGAACAATTCAGGTTTGATCCGCCGCGGCGTGAAAAACTGAAGGATTCGTTCGCCGGCGCGAATCTTTCCGCCGCCGTTTCCGCGCACATCGATGATTAAGCCCTGCCCGGGGAAGTTGTCTTCGGTTATTACGCGCTTGATCTCGTTCACCAGGTCATCTGATTCCTCGACGTCAAAACTGAAAAGCCGCAGATAGCCGAGTTCGCGACCATCTATTTTCCTGGTCTCGACATAAAAGTTATCTGCAAAACGGCCGCGCACCTTGATGTCCTGCGAAGAGAAGAACTTTTTCTTGAGCTGGTTTATCTTGGTCTTTTTGATGTCGATCGCCGCGCGCCTTTTTTTCGTCGCTTGCATAGCCAGCGGTTTCTCGTCCGAGTTATAGACCAGCCAATCCAGTTTTACCGTCAGCGTTTTGCCATGTTCCGACCGGTAGGTGATCTCAACCCACTTTTCGTCAGGAGGCAAAGACATCTCCAACGGGCGAATCGTCAGGTTGTCCAGGCCACGCGCGAACCGGGCTTCCGGGTTGCTGCCGGCCTGGCTCTCGCCGTTGATTTCGATCGCACGGCGAATGGGAACTCCATTCCAATAAAGAACTTCCACGCCAGGTTTGAAGTTAGCCCACTCCGCTCCGGCCCGAGCCGGCATAAACTCATCAACCACCCGCGTTATCAAAAACCTATCGGTCAGTTTCTTACCTTGTTTTTCGAAATACTGCTCAACCAGAAAAGGTAGAAAGGCCGTGTGGCTCTTAAAAGGCACCGGCAAGAGGTAAAGCGTGTGCAGATCGCGGAGCGAAGCAAAGATCTCGAGCATCCGCTGGTGAAACTGCATGCCGCTGTACAATTCTCTGCCGCCGGTTTCGATTCGGAATTTCAATAATTTCAATCGCTGAATCGGATCGATGGCATGCATAGCGCGCTTGAGCGGCAGGTGCACATAATTCGTCTCCAGCAGCATGATTGACTGGTCCACAATGCGCAGCCGCTCACGCCGCGACAGGTTGCTCTTGCTTTGCACACTTCTGAGAAACTTCGCCAGCGGCATGACCTTCGCCGCTTGTTCGATATCCAGAAGCGTGGCTCTTTGGCCGGTTTCTTTTTCAGACAAGGGATGGAATCCTCGCGCCCATTACACACGTATTTCCTGCGCTATGCACCTGAAAATGAATACAGCACAGCACGAGTTGGATCTTCGCTTGAGTTGGTCCGATTGCTACTTCTTTGACGCTTTTTTCTTGGCGGTCTTTTTTGCTTTTTTTGGTTTAGCGCCGCCAGGAACCTTGCCGCCGGGGTCGTCTCCAGTACCTGAAAGCAGGGTCGAGGGGAATGTCATATGTGTTTCTCCTTTTTGAACTGGTCATGCCTTGAGCAGATCTGTTAGTTGCTTCTGATACATCTGAATGTCCGGACGCTTGAGATAGCCTTGATAAGCTTCGGCGCCCCACTTCTGTTGTAAAGCATTGCCTGTTTGTTCGGCGCGCGCGGCGTATTCCCGGGCGGCGGGTTTATTTCCCGCCAGGTCGCTGGCCCGCGCGGCGATCAGTAGTGCGCGCCATTCTGAATCTTGTTGGCCCTTTTGGGCAAATATTTTTTCTATCTGTAACGCGTTGTCGAGCGCGGCGGCGCTGTCCTTTTGCAGCAGCATTACTTCAGCCAGCGCGAGTTGGGCACTCGTGGTCAGCTGTCGTGACTTTAATTTCTGCGCCGCGTCAAAGGCTTCATCGCAAAGCTTCCGGCCCTCCGGGAGCGAGCCTGAAAAAGCTTCTGCCAGCCCCATCGTATAGTTCGCCTGCAGGGTCACGTCCGAAAAATTATACTCCGCAGCGAGCTGGGCTTCTTTTTTCGCCTCCGCGTACTGGCGTTGGCTGAGCGCGATGCGGCCGCGGATGAGATGCACCCAAGCCAGCACCGTTTTAAGTTGCGCCTCTTTGTCGTTAGCCAATTCAAATGCTGCATCCAGCGCGACGCGCGCCTCGTCATATCGTCCCAGTTGCCAGAGAAAATTGGCGCGGTTCATCTGGTCATAAGCCATGCCACGCTTTGAATGACGCAGGTCGTCAATGCTCAACTTCTCATCGAGGTGCGCCAGCGCTTCCGGGTACTTCTCTTCGCCGATACCCAGCAGCACCGCCAGGTTCATGTGCGAATCAGCCACGCCTGAGGAGTCACCAGCCTGCTTTGCCAGCGCACTCTGCTCTTCAAACAGCTTCATGGCCGTTTGGTCGTCGCCCCGGTCCTGGTAGGCACGTCCGAGCAGCGTCAAAGCGATCGAAGTATCGCGGGGGTAGTTGCCGGACTTGTAGAAATTCAACGCCGTCTGAATCTCATTTATGGCTGTGTCATTATCGTTTTTCTGATATGCCAAACGGCCCAGTGATACATGCGCCCTCATCTCAGTGGCCGTCGATTTATCGCGCCGCGCCAGATCCAGCGCCTGCTGAAGATAATTTCCCGCTTCGGAAAAGTCGCCAGTGCTCAGAAAAGCCAGGCCGAGATCGATCAGACCGTTGGCAGCGACATTCTTAATGTCACTCGCTTGCGCCACGCGAATCGCGTCGGCTGCCAGTTGTTTCGCCCGCTCGATGTGTCCTTCGTCTTTGTAAACAAGGCTCAGCTCCAGCTCGGTTCGGGTCAGCTGGTAGTCGTTTTCCTGGCTCTTCAGCGCCGCCAGTACCTTTTCGAACTCAGTTTCAGCTTCTGGCAGCTTGCCGGCGCCACGGAAGAGCATGCCTCGCTGCAAAACGACTTCCACCTGTCCTTCATTGTTCGTCAGCACTTTGTAGATCTCTTCGGCGCGTTTGAACGCCTTCTCGGCGTTGTCCGCATCGGGTTTACGGCTGTACGCTATTCCCAGATGCAGGAAGGCCCCGGCCGATTGCGCATCTTCTTGGGTTGCTTTCAGGTAGTTCTCAATCGCTTTGTCGCGCTGTTCATTGCGTTCGTAAGCGCGGCCGAGGTCAACATATGCGTCGGACTTTTCAGATGTGGTCGCCTGATCGGAGATGGTCTGATAGCCGGCAATCGCGCCGGCAAAATCGCGCCTGACCATGGCATCGATCGCGTCGAGCTGCAGCTGGTCACGCTTTGCCAGGCTGCGCCTGCCGGCCAGGGCATTCGCCGCGAGCAGTTCGTCCTTCGCCTGCTCGGTGTTGCCTGTTTCCAGATAAGCCTCACCCAAGCGCGCATGCGCCGGAGCATACTGCGAATCTAAATCAACGGACTGTTTTAAAAGCTTGCGCGCCTGGAAATAAGTCCCGGCGTGGATCGCATCCACTCCTTTCTCATAATAGGGCTTAGCTGCCGCGACAGGTTGATAAGGCGATGAGCGCCAAACGCGCCAGGCTATTAACGTGCCCACGATCGCCACCGCTACGATTGCCAGCCACAATTGAACATTTCGCGAGCGCAATGCAGTTAGCGGGCTGCTCGTCACCTTTGACGCAGCGGTATGGCGCGCGGCGCTCGGGAGCAATTCGGTGGCTCCGGATAATGAAGTGCGGACGCCTTTGAGCTCGTGAATAACTTCATCGACCGACTGATATCGATCGCCAGGGTCCTTGGCCATTGCCTTGAGGATGATTCGCTCCAGCAGCGGAGGGATTTGCGGGTTTAATTCGGAAGGCTTCCGCGGCTCGACTTGCAGGACCTTGGAAGAAATTTCGATCTTACTACTGCCGGTGAATGGTGGTGCTCCGGCGGCGCACTCGTAGAGTAAAACTCCCAGCGAAAAAATATCGCTGCGGCCGTCGGCGGGCAGACCCTTCAGTTGCTCAGGTGACATATAAGCCACGGTGCCAACTATGTAGCCCTCCTGGGTGAGTTGCGTTTCCGTCTGGGCGTTGGGGTCCGAACGCTGTTCGCTCTGCGTCACCCGGGCCAGGCCGAAATCCAAAACCTTCACCTGCCTTCGCGGAGTGATGACTACGTTCGATGGTTTGATGTCCCGATGAATGACGCCTCGTGAATGCGCTTCCGAAAGCGCCTCGGCGACCTGGATACCGATGTCGAGCACTTCATCGGCCGACAGGTGCCGGCCCAGCAGCTTCTCTGCCAGAGTTTCACCTTCGATGTACTGCATGACAATGAACAGGCAGTCCCGGTCTTCGTTGACTTCGTAGACTGCGCAAATATTCGGGTGGTCGAGGGTGGCTGCGGCCCTGGCTTCGCGCACCAGTCGCCGGCGGGCCTGGACGTCGTCGATAGATTTGGCCGGGAGCATCTTGATCGCGACTTTGCGCTCGAGTTTCGTGTCCTGGGCGAGAAAGACTTCACCCATGCCGCCCGCGCCGAGCTTTTGCATGATCCGGTAGTGAGCGATCTGTTGGGAAGCCAAGATTTCCTCGCGAAGATTGGCGAACTGGTGAGGTGATTCACAGTCGCCTGTGTGTTTACAATGATCCGGCCGAAATTTTCCCCACTGGATTGATTGACGTTCTACTCGTAAGCACCTTTATTGTCAATGAATGTTTTCGCGTGGTATTGCCTGGGGTTAAGAGATGGCGACGGTGCTTATTTTGGTAGGGCGGGTTATGTCCCCTGAAATGGGACCTTATCGAGAGCAGTCGGTTGATGCTAAATTGATGCGACACCAGGTGTCGCATCTGACACCTCTTCGATCATCGCTTCGGGCATTAACGGAATTCTTACGAAGCTCCTTCCCGTCGCATTCTCAATCGCATTCACGATTGCCGGCGCTGGTCCGTCCATCGGGAGTTCCCCAATTCCTTTGGCTCCGCCTGGTCCGAAAGCGTACGGGTTTTCTTCGAAGTGGACCCGGATCGGCGGCACATCGGCAGCAGTCGGCATGATGTAATTGGTCATTTGGCCATTTGCCATGCGCCCGTTTTGCCAGACAACATTTTCATAAAGCGTCATGCCGATTGCCTGGGCCACTCCGCCTTCGATCTGTCCCGCGGCGAGCACTGGATTGATTACCCGGCCAACTTCCTGCACGGCCACAAAATCGTCGACCTGGGCCTCGTAGGTCAGCGGGTCGAACGAAACCTCGGCGACATACACTGCCCAGGCGAAAGCGCCGTATGCTTCGCCCTGATACTTCTCGTCGTCCCAGTGAACGTTGGGTGGCGGCTGATACTGGCTGAAGGTCTTCAGTTGCCCATGGCGGGCGATGTACTCAGCGCACGCTTGTTGGAATTCACTTTGCGTGAATTGCTCGTTCAATACGCCGCTGCCGACGAGTGTCTGTTTCAGTCCCAGCACCGCTGATTCGACCAGCTTGCCCACGATCATGCAGGTGCGCGAGGCGACCGTGGGGCCGGAATTTGGCACATTGGTCGTATCGGGTTGAATCACCTCGATCAGATCGTAATCCAGCCCGAGAGCTTCGGCGGCAATCTGTGCGAAGATCGTATTTGTGCCCTGACCAATCTCGGTGCTGGCCGCCAGAATCTTTACGTGGCCCTCGGCGGTCGCTTCGGCGCCCACGACTGATTGCAAATAAACTTCGCCCGACCCGGTAAAGCCCGCGCCGTGCATGAATGAAGCAAAGCCGATGCCTTTTTTTATTACCGGGGGTAGCTGTCCATTCCCGTTGGCCGAACTGTTCGTGCTGGGCGCGCTTTCGGGTGCTGTGCGAACGCGCGTGTCCGCGCCCCCGGCATTCTCTCTGGCGAACCTCTCGCGTTTTGCATGATAGTCAGTCAGCGCGAACGCGCGATTCATCAGGCCTTCGAGATCGACTTGCTCGCGGATGATCTGATTCGTGGCGGTGGTTTCGCCTTCTTTGATGAAGTTGCGACGCCGAAATTCGTCCGCAGTTAGTCCAATGGTCTGCGCGACTTTATCCATGTGGCGTTCCAGCGCAAAGATGCTCTGTGGCGCGCCAAACCCGCGAAAAGCGCCGTGCGGCGGCACGTTCGTCGCCACCGCCGTGCTCCTGATGCGCACGTTGGGACAGAAATAGGGGCCGGCCGCATGAATCGTGCCGCGCGAGAGCACGACGGGTGAGAGCGTGCAGTACGCCCCGCCGTCGATCACAAACTCGATCTCCTGGGCCAGAAGTTTTCCATCCTTCGTCACTCCGGTCTTGTGTCGTGTCCGTGACGGATGGCGCTTGGTGGTCGCGACCATATCCTCGGCGCGATCATAAATCATCTTCACCGGTTGGCCTGATTTCCATGACAACAGCGCCGCATGGCCGGCAATCATCGAAGGATATTCTTCCTTGCCGCCAAAGCCGCCCCCGGTCTCAGTCTGAATGACACGCACCTTTTCTTCCGGCAAACCAAACAACTTAACTAAAGCCTTATGCACGTAGTAAGGACACTGCATCGAGCCCCAGACAGTGACGCCTTCGTTTGGGCTAGCGATGGCAATGGCGCCGTTGTTTTCGATGTAGAGTTGCTCCTGCGCGCCCGTTTCGTATTCGCCTTCGACGATGAAGTCGGCCTGGGACCACGCCTCGTCGACGTTGCCCTTATCGACCAGAAATCGCTTGAAGACGTTGTCATCGCCCCAGACTATTTCCTTCTTTGCGAGTGAAGCCGGCAGAGAAAAGATCGCCGGCAGCGTTTCATACTCGATCTGCACGTGACGCCGCGTTTCTTCGAGCAGGTACTTGTCCTGATGGGCCAGGAGCACGATTGGCTCTTCCGGATGATTGACGATCTTTTCCGCGAGATATGGCTGGTCGTTGAGGATCAAGGCGACATAGTTTTCGCCGGGAATGTCTTTGGCGGTAACAATCGTGATTTCGTTCCACGGAATCGTACGGTTAGAACCGCCTGCGGTAGCGGGCGGTTGATCGAAAGAAATGTTCTTGATGCGCCCGCGGGCAATCGAGCTGCGCACGGTCACACCATGGAGCATTCCATCGAACTTCAGATCGTCGATATAGAGCGCCGCGCCGGTAACTTTCTGGCGGCCTTCTTTACGGGGAATGGGTTTACCGACTAACGTTTTGAGTTCGGTCTTGTCTCTCATCTACGTTTCGACTACTTTAAAACTCATCGTAATCAATAATGCAAGCCCAACGCGCCAACCTAAGTATCCCAGAAATAAATGAGCGTTGATGGAATTCTCGCTGTTGTAGGGCTGCTATTTGCGCATATCAAATTATGCCGACGCCCAGACAGCTAGAGCTTCGCTTCACGCGACCTTCAGATCTTGCGCGAGTGCTTGTTCCGTTACTAAGACCGAACCCGTTCTCGTATGTGCGTGACGACTAAGATTATAGAGATAAGCTTGAAACCGCCTATCGAAGCTTTACCAAATGCCACATCGATTAAGGCGACGAGAGTATTGGATGAGTTCGAGGCTCAACTCCTGGGGTCACGAATCGTTTAAGAGGTTCACGACGGGTTGGCGTACTTCAACTGGCCGGTGATATCCATGATTTCGATGCCGACAAGCTCGTCTCCCTCATAATCGAAGACAACCAGATCGTCGACATCGCTCTTGCTGTGAGTTGGGTGCGTTTCTTCTTTGAGGCTGATGTAAAGCGTATCCACGTCATCCTGATAGTCAAGCCACAACTCACCAGGCGGGAGATCAACTCGCCGGCGCGCAGCATTAAGCAATTCTTCTTTGCTGGGAACGACTATTCTTCTTGGTTCTCTTTGCGCCATACGATGTTTGCCTTGGCCATCGCTTCTTCCAGATACGCCGAAAGAATAAATCCGTCATGACGGCCCTTCTCAACATAGAAGACATGAAGAAAGGCTTTTCGTCCCAGGACAACTACGACGGCGAGCGCCCCACGTCTGCTGGCTAGAATGTAGTCCGGGTCTCCACGGCTTCAAGTATGGTTTCGCGGTAGGAAATCAACTCAGGATGCGAATCGAGAATATGCTCCCAGCGCTCATCGGTAAGACGAATTAGAACACCGTTGATCGACTCGGCGATGCCCAGAATCATGCTTCAAACTAGGAGCGGGAACGAGTTGACAAGTCTGCGGGAGAGTAGGCATTTCGGAACCTTTCGGCAAGTAAAGATCTTTGCTAACACACCTGAACATCAGATTGGAGATCATGAGGGTTTTCGTTTCAGATCTCCACCGGCACGTGCGGCGCCGCCGATTCGTCTCGCGAATGCATCGTCTCGGCCGCGCTGGTGATCCGCGTCGGATAACGTTCAGTCCAGCAGGCCACGCATGAATCGTCCGCGCTCAGGCCGGTAGCCTGTTGCATGCCTTCGAGGGACAGATAACCGAGCGAATCAGCGCCGATAAAGTCGCGAATGCCTTCGATTGAATAGTTGGCGGCGATCAATTCAGACTTGTTCGGCGTGTCAACGCCGTAATAGCAGGGGCTGACAGTCGGCGGGCAGGAAATGCGGACGTGAATTTCTTTGGCGCCGGCCTCGCGGATCATGCGCACGATCTTTTTGGAAGTGGTGCCGCGCACGATCGAGTCGTCGATCAAAACAATTCGTTTGCCTTCGATCAGATTGCGCACCGGATTCAATTTGATGCGCACCCCGAAGCTTCGAATTGATTGGCGCGGCTCAATGAAAGTGCGGCCGACGTAATGATTGCGCACCAGCCCGAATCGGAACGGCAATCCGCTTTCGGCTGAGTAACCGATCGCCGCCGGCACACCGGAATCGGGAACGGGCACGACGATATCTGCGTCGGCAGGTTGTTCGACCGCCAGACGCTTGCCCATCTTGTGGCGCGAACGATTCACCGACTGGCCAAAGATGATCGAGTCGGGCCGCGAAAAATAAACATGCTCGAAGAGGCACATTGAATGTTGCTGTGCCTTCAATGGGTGAGATGATCGCAAGCCATCTTCATTGATGACGACCATCTCTCCCGGTTCAACGTCGCGCATGTATTTCGCATCGATTAAATCGAACGCACAGGTCTCTGACGCGACCACCCAGGCATCATTCAAACGGCCCAGGGCCAGCGGCCGAAAGCCGCGCGGGTCGCGAATCGCGATCAGCTCGCGCGGCGTCAGAAACAAAGTTGAGAACGCGCCTTCCGTTTCGCGTAGCACTTCAGCGATCGCCTCCGGGACCGTGGCGGCGCGCGACCGCGCAACTCCATGCAGAATTACTTCCGTGTCAGAAGTCGATGAAAAGATCGCGCCTTCGCGTTCCAGGCGCTTTCGCTCTTCACCGGCGAACGGCAGATTGCCATTGTGGCAGACTGCAATCTGGCCATGCTGACAGGTAACGGAAAACGGCTGGCACTCGCGGATCGAAACTTCGCCCGCCGTCGAATACCGCACGTGGCCGATCGACGCAGGACCCGGCAGCCGGTCGAGGCGGGTTTGATCGAACGCCTCTGAGACGTGTCCCATCTCGCGTTCCGAAATCAGCTGTTCTCCGTTCGCGGCCACGATGCCGCATGATTCCTGGCCTCGATGCTGCAACGCGTAGAGGCCGAGATACGTCATGCGAGCCGCTTCCGGATGTCCGTAGATTCCGAAGACACCGCACTCCTCGCGTAACTTGTCTGCAAAAATATTCGTCATTACAGTTTCGGATTATATAACGGGTTGTGCCGCTTTTGACTATCACTTGAGGCTTACGCCTCAGAGTACGTAGCAAGACAAATGTTGCAGCTTGCGATATAAAAGTTATACCGAACATCGTTTTGCCAGCGGCTTAGGGAGAATGACGTGAAGCAAAAACTTAAACCTGTGGTTGTCTCGCTGGCAGCGCTGGCAATTGGCGGCGCTGCCTTTTTGATTGCCAGCGCGGCGTCTCGCGACGTCGCCGCGCCCGCAACTGGCAGTGGCGGCGACGCCTCGTCCGTTTACATCGGCAAATGCGCCAGCTGCCACGGCCGAGACGGGCGCGCGCGGTCAATGCACGCCAGGCACGAGCATGCTCGCGACCTGACCGGCGCCGAATGGCAGGACAGTGTTTCCGACGAACGCATTTATAACTCGATCAGCAACGGCAAGGGCAAGATGCCCGCTTTCAAAAAGAAGTTGTCGGACAGTCAAATCGATGAACTGGTGAGCTACGTCCGGCGTTTAAGAAAATAGGACGCGCAGAAGGACGAGCCGGCGATGCGCATCGTGCAAACTATTTTGGCGCTGGCGCTGCTTGCCAGTCTCTTTGGGGCTGGCGCACGCATCTATCATAGGCTGCCGGCAGCGAACGGCGGCGCGAATGACAATGCGCGCAGCGGCGCGCAACAGGATCTGACAATCGTCTTTCGCACCGCGATCTCGGCGGCGGAGACAAAAATCAATCTCTACCCAATCGATTTTTCAGCCGCGGAGCGCGATTACGTCATGAGTGCCCATGCTGGCAAGACGCTCGAAGATCTTCTCGGCCAGCGACTCAAGCATGTTACGCCGGTAAGTGTTTCGGTCGATGCCAACGGCCACGCCGTCGCGCGGGTAACGGAAGGCAGTTGGTGGATGCACGCCGTCTCAGCGCTGGCTAACGGCGAATCAATGGAATGGCGCATGCCGCTGACAATCTCGCAACGTCCCCAGACAATTGAATTGACCTCAGAGAATGCTTACGAACGAACCAGGAAGTTCTGAAGAGGGTTTTTGGATTTGGGTCTTTGGCCTTTGATTTTCGATCGCAGTCTTCTTTCAAAGACCAAAGACCAAAGACCAAAGTCCAAAGTCCAAAGATCTGCATGAAGGCGCTTCGTTTCGAAAACCAGCAACTTCGCGTCGCCGATGTGCCCATGCCGGAAGTCGACGGCGAGGCCCTCGTGCGCGTCACGCTATCAGGGATTTGCAATACCGATCTCGAGATCGCGCGCGGGTATGCCGGTTTTGAAGGAACCCTGGGCCATGAATTCGTAGGCGTGATTGAGCAAGCGTCCGATCCGGCCGGCGGGCTGCTGATACCTGGCACTCGGGTGGTCGGCGAGATCAACGCCGGCTGCGGTCGGTGCGATCTGTGTCGCCGCAGCGATTCGCGTCACTGCGCGAATCGCACCGTGCTGGGGATCGTCGGCCGTGACGGCGCGCACGCTGAATTCCTGAAACTGCCGATGGTAAATCTGTTGGCTGTGCCCGCCGGGATTTCCGATGAGCAGGCGGTTTTTACCGAGCCGCTCGCGGCTGCGTGCGGCATTCTCGAGCGCGCGTCGATACCCGATCACTCGCAGGTTGGAATCATAGGTGACGGCAAGCTCGGATTGTTATGTGCGCAGGTACTCGCTACGACTGGAGCAAAGGTAACGCTTGTCGGCAAGCATAAAAGCAAACTTCAGATCGCCGCGCGACGCGGCATCAACACCAGCTTCCTGGACGAAACTAAAGGGCGGGCTCGTGAATTTGACCTCGTTGTCGAAGCATCGGGCTCAGCTTCCGGATTTGAACTTGCGCTCGATCTGCTGCGTCCGCGCGGCGTGCTGGTGCTGAAATCAACTTTTCATGGCGCTACTGAGATTAGTGCGGCGCGTATTGTGGTGGATGAAATCAGCGTTGTGGGGTCGCGTTGCGGCCGGTTTGCGCCCGCGCTGGAACTACTCCAGACCGGCAAGATCGACGTTCAGAATCTTATTAGTGAGGAATTCGCGCTGAACGCAGGCGTGCGCGCAATGGCGCGAGCGGCAGATCCCGGCGTGTTGAAAGTGCTGCTCCGGCCGTGACTTCTGGTAAGTGCCCGATTTCGTTTATACTCACTCAATTCCGTTCCCCGTAGCCGGGTCGGGCGGTTTTCGCTCGATCGATTGACGCTTCAGCTCGAAGGCGGTGGATCATGTTCGAATCTTTCAATCAAACTACTGAAACCGAAAAAGTTCTGCTCCGCAAACTCCGCGTGTGGATTGCGGCGCTGGCCGCGGCCTGCGTTCTGACAGGAATTGGTATTGGGGCCGCTCTGGCTGGCCGCACGGCGGTGGCGCAGGACGGAATCCAGTCCGCCAGTCGCGCACCCGAAGCCCTTTCTGCATCGTTCGTAGAGATCGCCAGGCGCGTCGAGCCCGCCGTGGTTAACATTGACACTACCCAGGCGCCCGATCTAGAGACCGACAACGAAGACAAAAGCGATCGCACCCCGAACCCGCTTTATGACATGTTGCGGCGGCAACCGCCCCGGCCCACACATGGTGTCGGCAGCGGGTTCATTATCGATCCCAAGGGTTACATCCTGACCAACGAGCATGTTATCGAAGGCGCATCGCGGATAACGATTGGTCTATTGAATGGCGATCGATTTCGCGCCCGCGTAGTTGGCGTCGATCGCGATACTGATCTGGCAGTGCTCAAGATTGATGTTGATCATGATCTGCCGGTGATGAAGTTCGGCGATTCGAACGCTTCGCAGGTGGGCGATTGGGTGCTGGCGATCGGCTCGCCCTTTGGCCTGGACCAAACGGTAACGGCCGGGATCATTTCGAAGAAAGATCGCGACACCACCAACTCGAGCTTTCAACGATTCCTGCAAACCGACGCCGCGATCAATCGTGGCAATAGTGGCGGCCCGCTGGTGAACATGCACGGCGAAGCGATCGGAGTGAACTCACAAATCGCGACCCTCACCGGTGACTATAACGGGATCGGTTTTGCGCTGCCTTCAAATGAAGCCAAGTTCGTCACTGAACAGATCCTCGCCAAAGGAAAAGTTCAGCGGGGATTTTTGGGGGTGACGCTCGAGTCGGTGCACGCCGAATTCGCGCACGTCTATCACTTGCCGGATGCTAGCGGCGCAGTCGTAGTCGATATGCCACCTAATCTCAATGGCCAGCTAACCCCGGCGTCTAAAGCCGGCATTCAGGTCAACGATGTAATTATCGAGTTTAATGGACAGCCCGTGCAGGACTCGAATGATCTGATTGCCAAAGTTGCCGCCACCAATGTGGGACAGACTGTGACGCTGACGTTTCTGCGCGACGTCGACGGCAAGCTCGAGCGGCGCACGGCGACCGCGGTGCTCGCCGATCGGTCCGAGGCGATTGCGCATGATATCGACCTCATGAAAAGCGACAAGTCCGAAAAGGACAAGAGCAACAGCGCGCGGCTGGGTCTGACACTCGCCGAGTTGACGGCGAAAATGATTGACGACAACCACTTGAACGGGGTGAAAGGCCTCTATGTCAAAGACGTCGATCCGAACGGGCTGGTGGCTGATCTGCCGGACTCGATCCGGGTCAGGGAAGGCGAAGTGATCACGCGCATCAATCGCATTCCAGTAACCACCCTCGCAGATTTTCAACATGTGATTGAATCATTAAAGCCTGGCGATGCGATCGTGTTGAATCTGTCCAGCTATTATCGCCGTGATAACCGCATCATGTCTCGAATCGTTCAGTTTACTTATCAGTGAGGCAGATGTCCGAAGGTCAGACGACAGAGGTCAGAGTTCAGGTTTTTACGCTGATCTCTGACCTCTGATCTTTGACCTCTGACCTCTGATCTTTAAGAAATCATGGTCCAAGCCAAAAAAGCACTAGCAAAGAAAAGCCGTTCCACCACTACCAGGAAGCAATCGCAAACTTACCACAACTACATCGGTGGCCGTTGGGTCCCCAGCGCGAATGGCGAGTGGAGCGAAAACCGGAATCCGGCGGACACTCGTGACCTCATTGGCCGCTTTCCGCGTTCGACTACTGCGGACGTCGATGACGCAATCACTGCGGCCAGCGAAGCTTTCGACCTCTGGCGATTGACGCCCGCGCCGCGGCGCGCCGAGATTCTTTTTCGCGTGGGTGAGATTTTGATTCGCGACAAAGAAAAATATGTGCGCGACATGACGCGCGAAATGGGCAAGGTGCTGAAGGAAGCCGGAGGCGATGTGCAGGAGGCGATCGATTGTACTTACTACGCTGCCGGCGAAGGCCGCCGCTTGCATGGATTCACGACGCCGGCTGAGATGCCGAACAAGTTTGCGATGTGCGTGCGGCAACCGATTGGGCTCTGCGGTTTGATCACGCCGTGGAATTTTCCCATGGCCATTCCCTCGTGGAAGTTGATGCCCGCGCTGGTTTGCGGAAACACAATCGTCATCAAGCCCGCCGAAGACACGCCGCTCTCGACTTTCAATCTGGTCAAAGCCTGCGAAGAAGCGGGCGTGCCGCCGGGTGTCGTGAATCTGGTGATGGGTCGTGGCTCAGTTGTGGGAACGCGAATGACCGACCACCCTTCGGTCCGCCTCATTTCGCTGACTGGCTCAACCGAAACCGGACGCGCCGTCGCGTCGGCGTGCGCCGAACGCAACGCCATCTGTTCGCTCGAGATGGGCGGCAAGAACGCAATCATGGTGATGGACGATGCTGACGTCGACAATGCCGTGGATGGCGCGATCTGGGGCGCGTTCGGGACCTCGGGCCAACGCTGCACGGCGTCGTCGCGTTTGATTGTGCACAAGAAAGTCTACAAACAATTTTCAAAGAAGCTGGTCGATCGGGCAAAAGACCTGCGCCTGGGTAATGGCGCCGATCCAAAAGTCGATGTTGGTCCGGTCATCAATAAGGACGCGGTTGAAAAGATTATGAGCTATGTCGACATCGGCCGCCATGAGGATGGCGCGACCCTGGCCGGCGGCGGTAAGCATCTGACTAAGGGCGATTATGCGCACGGCTATTTCATCGAACCAACAATCTTTACCGATGTGACGCCCGAAATGCGTATCGCGCAGGAAGAGATTTTTGGGCCGGTTACCTCGGTGATTCCTGCCAACTCGCTCGATGAAGCAATTGAGATCGCCAATGGCGTTCAATACGGATTGTCTGCGGCGATTTACACGCAGGACGTGAACCGCGCCTTTCACGCGATGAACGAAACCTACACGGGAATCTTTTATGTGAACGCTTCGACGATCGGCGCCGAGGTGCATCTGCCTTTCGGCGGCACCAAGGCCACCGGCAATGGTCATCGCGAAGCCGGCACGCAGGTGCTCGATATCTTTTCCGAATGGAAATCAGTCTATGTCGATTACAGCGGCAAGCTGCAACGCGCGCAGATTGATAATAAGAAGGCGATCGGCTGAGGAACCGCGGACACCTTGCCCGAGAGCTTAGGTCCTCACCCCCCAATGAGCGCGAAGCGGGAACGAACTCGCGAAAGAATGCCCCCTATATCAGCATGACAGAGCCCTTTGGAGTGCGCCGGCCTTGACGGCGCTTTGGATTTCACTGATCCCTGGCGTTGTTGCGCAGTAGCGCTCTCAGTTATCATATCGGCCCAAGACTATGTCGGAAACTTCGATCCAAACTCCGTCGGGATTCAATGAGCTTTCAAAAGCCGAACAAGTACAGTACCTGCAAGCTCTTTGGGATCAGATCTCCGCACAGCCGAATGATATTCCGGTCCCCGAGAGCCATCTGCAACTTGCTGAAGAGCGCCTGAGCCGGTACCGCAAGAAGCCGTCCGACACGCGTCCGTCCTTTGACGTAATCGATCGCCTGACCGAAAAACCAAAGTGACACGGTACCAACTCGAATCCACTCCCGCGGTCGAGCTTGATGTCGAATCCGCCTTCGAGTGGTATCAAGGCGAGGAGCCAGGACTTGGATTTGACTTCGCTGAAGAACTTCGCGCTGCTTACCGCAACATCCTCGATCATCCGTTGGGATATCAGGACCTTCGTTCAGGAATTCGTCGCGCCTTGACGCGGCGATTTCCTTACGCGATTTACTTTTCAATCGAGGGTGATGGGATCGTTATTCTCGCCGTTCTTCACACCGCGCGCAATCCAGCTGAGTGGCAGAGGAGGATTTGAAGTCGTTCGTTATGGCTCAGCCATGCCGACACTCGCAAGTCTCCGCTGCAACTCTCAAGCACCATTGCGATAACAAAGCTTCTTCGCAATGGCTCGGCCATGCCGATGCGCGGCAAGTCTCCGACATGCCGGCCGGTCATCCTGCAAACTTGGGGGTCTATGACCGCTCAGAAAAGGGTCGCAGACCGGCAAGGAGGAGAAAGAATCGGTTTCGGTAAGTCAGATACTGACCACGCATCGGCATGGCCGCGCCATAGAAGTTCGACACTGCTCACGTCGGACAATATCACGCGGCACGGGTGCGAATTCGCACCCGTTTTGTTATGGTTGGCTGCAGATGGACACCGCCCGCATTCGCAACTTTTCCATCATCGCGCACATCGATCATGGCAAGTCGACACTCGCCGATCGGCTGCTCGAACTTACCGGCGCGTTGTCCCAGCGCGAGATGTCCGAGCAGGTGCTCGACGACATGGATCTCGAACGCGAGCGTGGCATCACCATCAAAGCGCACGCGGTCCGTTTGGACTACCAAGCCAATGACGGCCAAAAGTACGTCCTGAACTTGATCGACACTCCCGGCCATGTGGATTTTTCATATGAAGTTTCGCGCTCATTGTCTGCCTGCGAAGGCGCTCTGCTCGTTGTCGATGCGTCGCAAGGCGTCGAGGCGCAGACGCTCGCGAATACCTATCTCGCAATCGAACACAATCTGGAGTTGATCCCTGTCATCAACAAGATCGATCTTCCCGGCGCTGAACCCGAGCGGGCGATGGAAGAGATCGAGCACTTCATCGGTCTCGGCACACACAACGCGGTCTTGACCAGCGCGAAGACAGGAGAGGGCGTAGATGAAGTCCTAGAAAGCATCGTACGCGACGTGCCGCCGCCGAAAGGCAGTCGCGAAGCGCCGCTGAAGGCCCTGATTTTCGATTCGTGGTACGACTCGTACCGCGGCGTGATTGTTTTGTTTCGCGTAATCGACGGCGTGATTCGCCCGGGGATGAAGATTCGCTTCTTCAATGCTGGTCGCGATTACTTCGTTGACACGCTCGGGGTAAATCGCCCGCGGCCAACGCCTATCGATCAGCTGGGACCGGGCGAGGTTGGTTTTCTCACCGCGTCCATCAAGGCAGTTGCCGACGTGCAGATCGGCGACACCATAACAGAAACTGCGCGGCCCACAACGGAGCCGTTCCCGGGGTATCAGGAAATCAAGCCGATGGTGTTCGCGGGTCTGTATCCGGTTGACGCCGATAGTTACGAGGATTTGCGCGATGCGCTCGATAAGCTTCGGCTGAACGATGCATCGTTTTTTTACGAGCCTGAAACTTCTGCCGCGCTTGGCTTTGGTTTTCGTTGCGGCTTTCTCGGACTACTGCACATGGAGATTGTGCAGGAGCGACTCGAACGTGAATTCGACCTCGATCTGATTACCACCGCGCCGAATGTGCGTTATCAAATCACGACCACCGATGGACAAATGACTGAGATCGATTCGCCGGCCAAAATGCCCGAAGCTGTGCGCATCGCGAAGATTGAGGAGCCGATGATTCGCGCCGTAATTCTGACGCCGGATGAGTATCTCGGTGGCATCCTGCCGCTGTTGGAGGAAAAACGCGGTACGCAGAAAGGTTTCGAATATATCGCCGCGAATCGTGTGATGCTGACTTACGAATTGCCTTTGAACGAGATCGTGCTCGACTTCTACGATCGTTTGAAATCAGTTTCGCGCGGCTACGCATCGCTCGATTACAACCTCGAAGGCTTTCGCGAAAGCGATCTGGTCAAGCTCGACATTCTGGTCGCCGGCGAACCAGTTGACGCGCTTTCGTTGATCATGCATCGCGACACGGCAGCGGTGAAAGGCCGCGCGCTGGCAGAAAAGATGAAGCAACTGATCCCGCGCCAGCTCTTTGAAGTCCCGATCCAGGCCGCGATTGGCAATAAAGTGATCGCGCGCGAAACGGTGAAAGCGCTGGGCAAAAATGTGCTGGCGAAGTGTTACGGCGGCGACATCACGCGCAAGCGCAAACTGCTCGAGAAGCAGAAGGAAGGCAAGAAGCGGATGAAGAAAGTTGGCCGGGTCGAGATTCCGCAGGAAGCATTTCTGGCGGTGCTGAAGGTGAATGACTAGCACTGCGCATTCCGCTCAGCTCTAACCAACTCGTATCCCTGTTCTTTAAGATAGGTTTTCAACTCGGCGAAGGTTTGCTCATCGATCTCTTTCGAGGCGTTGCTTCGGGACCAGGTGAATCTGGTTCCTTTCGGGAATTGGAGCACTTTCTGCTTCAGCAATGACAAGGAAAGCCCCTCGTATTCGCCGACCGCGAAATTGGTTTCGTGGTGTGTGCCTTCGGAGTAGAAGTAGCGGATCTCAGTCTTAGCCAACAGGTCGCGCGGTTTTACTTGTTGCCGGCATTGCGCGGTCAGACACAGGTCGGCGAGTTCCTGAAGTTCTTCGCGACTCGTCACCCAGGGAATTGCCGTTGCATAAACCATCAAGAGCGACTCCGCGAAGAACCCGGGATAATATCCTTTGCGCTTATCATAAGCTTCCGGATCGATCTTCGGATCGCGCCAGCCATCGATCACTCTCTTGATCGTGGCTTTGATCTTTGCTCGATTCGTCACTGAGCCGTGCCGGCACAGAAATGTGATGGCGCTGTAGACAACTTCCGGGTCGCGATCGTCAAGCAATTGCGCGGCCAGCGCTTCGAGCTCAGGTGACGCGACCGTGATGTCGTTGAGCGCGTCCACATAGCAACGCGTCATCTTGCGGGAGGCGATGGCTTTCCTAATCATCGCCATCCCGAAACTCTCATCTGCCCGTAAAAAGTAAGAGATGAGATCCGCCTGTTCCCCACAACCGATCTTGCCGATTCGATCTTCCAGGCCCTGCCGCAATCGTGGGAAAGACGCCGCAGACACGTAACGCGCAACGAGAGCTATCGAAGTCTCGTCGGGCCGCTTGAGCGCATTGCCGACGATCGTTTCTTCGAGGTCGGGCAGTTCTTTATCGGGCAACAACCCAAGTACTGAAATCCCGATCCGCAGTTCGGGTCGTCTCATTTCATCGAGGATCAATTGCCGGCCTTCAGCGGGCGCGAGTTGATAGATACGGCGCAGCGCCACCTCGGGAAAGGGTTGAGGTCTTTCGTTCAGGTCGGGCGGATGCTCATACAGTTGACGCAGCACGGGCAGCAGCGCCTGACTTGAAATTGAGTCCCAACTGTATTCGATTAAGCTGCGCTGATGTTCGAGGGGTAAATCAAAAAAGACCTTTGCCAGTAAAGTTGCCCGCTCGTCGCGCGTTGCCTGGTCATCAGAGTCTGAATTGCAGGTTTGTTTTTTGGTCAGCGTCTCAATAGTGATAGCTGCCGCCCTACCTTGCTTCAGCTTTACCGCGCTGCCCAGTTGGGCCAGATACGTTCGTTCGATCGCCTTGAGCGCGTCGCGATGGACCGCGGCTTCGGCCTGCCAAACCTTCAGCGCCGCGGGATCGTTGGTCGGATACCCGGGCAGTGGCTGGCCGCGGTCTCGCAGCAGATTCAGGTACGACAGCACATTGAGAAAGTAACCGGTGACCGGTTGATGTGGCTCGGCCAGCGCGGCTTCCATTTGCGCGACCGCGAATTCACGTCGCGACGTGCCCCGCAAACCAAAGTCGTATTGGAAATCACAATTCCGATCTTCGCCGCGGAAATGGCGAATGAGTTCTTTGATTGATGCTTCGGTATCGAGAAAGCGGAGTCTGCGACAGGCAAGCTCGCGGGGATCGTTTGCGTAGACGACAGACTTCGGCGGACTGCCATCGACTATCCTGAGAGCGTCGGCAATCGTCTGCTGCTCCCAGGTTTCATCACGCGGAATGATCTCGAATTCGATAATGTTCGATACCGGCGCTACGGGGCGGTTGCTGGAATGGCTTGGCTTACCCCTGGTGACGCGGCCCGACACGACATAAAGGCGATACTTACCGGGCTGCTCGAATCGCAGCCATTCGTTGAGTTCGTAGTTGATCAGCTGCGGCACGCTGTCGAGTTGCGGAGTGCCGCGCAGGCCACCGCCCAGGAATCCAAACAAACCGCCATTGAAATAATCGTGCAGCGGATCGATCACATCATCGGGCCGATCGACTACGAAGGTGTCCATGTTCAGCCGGCCGCTCCGATCGTAACCGGCGTTGTCGAGAACGTACGCATCTTTCAGGCTGCTCGAAAATCGAAGCTCGAGGGGAATGACCTCGCCGGAATGAAATTGGTTTTGCTGGTTCTTAAGTGCCAGCCTGAACGAAAGGCCTTCGGGATTCTGCGCCAGTAGTTCACGATGCTTTGCCACGAACTGATCCGCCGCAGCAGGTCGTTCCTTCGTGACCGTGTTCTGAGCGGCGGTGGGACTCGACCAGAGCGACATCAGCAGCGCCAGGTGAGTCACGATCAGAAGTTGCTTCATGATTACCCCCCCCGAGTATTTTTCCGAGCGTCGATACTATGGAATGTTCAGCTCCCAAACTCCGCCTAAAGGCGGTACTCCAAACTGATCAGCAATTCCCCGTCTTCACTTCAATCCGTTCGCAGGAAAGCACCAGCTCTTCGATCGCCACATCGGTGGCTTTGGCATTCAGCGGCGGAGCAGTGTGTTTGATGATGCGGGCGCCTAACAGTGTCCATCGGTGGACGATTTGATGT
>JBKPEE010000032.1:0-16781 GCA_046728235.1 Acidobacteriota bacterium | reverse complement strand
GAGTTCTTTGATCCGGCAAATCGCTTCGCGATTAAAAGGATCAACTCCCAATCCGTAGAAGGTGTCAGTGCGAAAGGCGATGACGCCGCCGCGCGCGATTACGTTAGAAATCTCAGCGAGATTTTCGGATGGATACGGGATGATCACGCGAGTTGTGGCGCCATTAGGGCGCCCAATGTTTATAGCTCGCATTGTGCGAAAATGAAATGCTCGGAGAGGAGCGACGAGATGGCTTCGCGCCCGATTGAGTCGGAGACGCGCCCGACGCCGCACTCTAAAAATACGCGTGCTCCAACTATGGCTCCGCCATGCTGATGCGTGGTAAGTCTCTGACTTACCAGGAAAGGCGGTTTTTTAATCTGGCGGTCTATGACCGCGGGTCGGAGACCCGCGAAATGAAAAGGAGCGTCGCCGGCAAGTCAGAGACTTGCCGCGCATCAGCATGGCCCAGCCATTGGGTGAGGTCGTGGTTGTCACGCTTTGCGCCGAGCAAAACAGCGTTAAGCATCCGGCTCCTGCCGGAGCCCGACTACCGTTAGCGAAGCTTCACCGCGTATCCCAGACCATCACCAACCGGCAACAATTGGGCCCTCAACTCTGAGTGATTGACGAAGTACCGATTGAACTTGCGGAGAGCTTCGGTTGACGCTTTCTGATCGTCCGAACGAATCTCGCCGGCGACCTGCCCGCCCCATAAGAGGTTGTCGCAAATCACGACGCCGCCCGCCCGGAGTTTCGGTAAGGCCAGGTCCAGATAACCGCGGTATTCTTCTTTGACGGCATCAATGAAGAGTAGATCAAATGTTTCGTTCAGGCGCGGAATGACTTCCAGCGCAAAACCCTTTTCGATCTGAACGCGCTCGCGCAAACCTGCTCGGGTCAGATAATCGGAAGCACGGCTAATCATCTCGTCGCTCGGATCGATGGTGACCACGTGACCGGCGTCGCCCATGCCACGCAACAGGTGAATAACCGAATAACCTATCGCCATGCCACATTCGAGCGCACGGCTGGCGTTTATGGCGCGCGCCGTGATTTCCAGAAACAGCGCGACTTCGCGATCAGCGATCGGCACGCGGTGTTCGGCTGCATAGCTCTCCATCTCTGCGAGCAAGTCGTCACTGGGTAGCAGCAGCTTGTCGAGATAATCCGCTTGTTCAGTTTTAAGAATGGCGTCGATCCGGGCTTTCATGCGCGCGATTATATGGCGAGAGTTCCGGAACCGCGAGCAGTAGCGAGCAGGTTTGGGAGGTCGGATGTTACCGAAACCCCAACGATGGCGAGGTGAGGCTTCCACGGACTGGAGCGCAACCGTCGCGGTTGCTGAGTTAGCAAGCGAGGACGCTTGCGCTC
The DNA here is from genome assembly GCA_046728235.1 of Acidobacteriota bacterium. GTDB lineage: Bacteria > Acidobacteriota > Blastocatellia > Pyrinomonadales > Pyrinomonadaceae > UBA11740. The sequence continues at coordinate 15,428 of JBKPEE010000032.1, read as the reverse complement.
CAGTCGGCCTAAGCATTTATCTTTCACTTGTCAGGGTTCTCCTGCGTCTGAGCCTCCTAACGCGACGTACCGCCGGCCGAGGCCAAGCTCTCTTAACTTATGCTGCAATGACTGCCGGTGCATTCCGAGCATGGACGCTGCCCGCGTGACATTGCCGCCTGATTCTTCCAAACAGCGCGCGATATAGCGGCGTTCGAACTCGCGCCGGTCGTCTCGAAAATCAGACGTATACGGCACTACCAGGTTGCCGTTAGCCGAAAGTTCCATGACGCTCTTTTTCTGCGGCGCCGGAAGATCGATTTCAACGGCAGTCAGCTCATCACCTTCAGACATGATCGCCGCGCGCTCAATTACGTTTTTCAGCTCGCGCACATTACCCGGCCACTCGTATTCCATCAACCGCCGCAAGGCTTCGCGCCCGACGGCGCGCGGCGGCAAACTGTGGCGTTCGGCAGCTTGTTGGGCAAACGTGGATGCCAACACCGGAATGTCTTCCCGCCGCTCGCGCAACGGCGCGATATCGATCGTCACCACGCGCAGGCGGTAAAAAAGATCGGCGCGAAAATTCCCGGTTTCGATCTCATCTTCCAGGGCTCGGTGTGTCGCGCTTACGATCCTGACATCGACAGGAATCGATTCATCGCCTCCCAGTCTTTCAATGCGCCGGTCTTCCAGGGCACGCAGCAATTTTGCCTGCACGTTGGCGCTCATGTCACCGATCTCGTCGAGAAACAAGGTGCCGCCATTTGCCTGCTCGAACTTTCCCTTGCGCCTTGCGGCAGCGCCCGTAAATGCGCCCTTTTCATGGCCAAAAAGCTCAGATTCGATCAGTTCTGTCGGCAGCGCCGCACAGTTCACGGCGACGAATGCGCCGCTCTGGCGAGTGCTGCTGCGCTCATGCAGCTCGCGCGCAACCAATTCTTTTCCAGTGCCCGATTCGCCGCGAACCAGGACCGTAGCGTCCGTGTCCGCGACCTTTTCGATCATCGCGCGCACTTGTAGCATCGCCTTCGAATTTCCCAGCAAGGCGCCGCGTTGCGAGGTTTCGATCTCGATGCGGCGGAGCAACGAACGGTTCTCGCGACGCAGCTTAATTGTTTCGGAAGCGTTTTTGATTACCAGGCGAAGATCGTCAAGTTCGAAGGGCTTGGAAATGTAATCGTAGGCACCGCTCTTCACCGCCTGTACGGCCATGCGTTCCGATCCATGGGCGGTGATAATGATCACCAGCGGTGATTCAGTGTCGCCTTCAGCTTCGCTCTGTATTTGTTTGAGGAAATCGAGGCCGCTGAGGCCGGGCAGGTTTACGTCGAGCAGCAGCAGGTCGAAGGGCTGCTCGGTCATCAATGCGCGCGCCGACTCGGCGCTGTCCGCTTCAGCGATTCCAAGCCCGGGACTTTCCAGCGCGCGCCTGATTCCATAGCGGGCCGCTTCTTCATCGTCGACGATCAGTAAACGCAGATTATTCATGACAACTCCTCGGGAGTTTAATACTTTCCGAGGAGTTTTGCTTGCGCATGCCGTGCCACGCCGGTTTCGAGTACCCACCTTTAGGCGAAATCCGCGCTTAGGTTGGAGTACCGCCTTTAGGCGGAACCCCCCCGCGTCCCAAAAAGTGGATTAGGGAGAGACTCATCCACTCGAAAAGCGCTGCCTAAACTAGTTTGTCCGTCGCGCGGAAACGATCACCACGATCGCATCACCTTGAGGACCAACGTGCAGCGTGCCCGCGATCACCGGTGTACCTTCACGCATGCTGATGTCCGTGTGCAGACCTACCTGCTCGTATTGGACTTGCGCGATCGGCGCGTTGCCCATTGACGCGTTTGTCGTCTGGATTTGATTGATTACAACCGGCACCCGGGAGCCGAACTTGAATTCGTTCATGCGCACGATATCGTTGCCGTTACTGTCAGTTGCTAAATGAACGATCGCAAAGAACTGGTTGAAGCTCGGATTATTGATCCCCGCCGCTGTTGACGCGCCGACGAGAAAGGGCCTGCCCACCTCGCTGACATCGAGCCGGCCGTTGTTCTTTACGCGATTAAGAAATGTGCCGGCCAGACTGTAATGCTCAAACGGCAGCAACTCGCGCAGCCGCTTGATAGCCGGATCGAGCACGGCCGGGATCTTCCCTACATCAACGTCCCGGTTCGTGGCGAGAATGACATAGAGTTGTGTGTCAACATTCGTATCATCGTCACGCGCCGGACGCGCGGAAGACTGGTCCTGACAAAGAACGGCGGGCGCAGCGGCAAAAACGATCGCGCAAAGCAGCGCCACCATGAACGCCCGAGAGGGTTTGATTAGAATCATCACTCGATACTCCTTTGAAGTTTCGGAAAAGTTGCAATTGCTCGCAGGCAGGATGGACGCTCCGATAGTCACACGCGACAGCAGCATGAAAGTTCCAAACAAACCGAAGCGCGATCGGGCGCTTACCAGAGTGTCCTGTTCCTGAGTGAGAGACCTCCTGGGTTTTGGGTCTTGGGTCTTGGGTCTTAGGACTTGGGTCTTGGGTCTTTGGTCTTTCGTCGTAGGTCCTGGGTTTCTGGCGTGTGAAACTGCAAAGACGCGATCTGGAAACTGACCGCAGTATTAAAAACGCCAGACAAAACCTCAAAGACCAAAGACCTAAGGCCCAAGACCTAAGACCAAAGACCCAAGACCGGCGTTCTCGGCGTTCCTACTTCACCGGAATTCGTAATTCGAACTTCCCTCCGCCGCCATTACTAGTTGGCACGAGTTGGGCTGACCCGCCCGCCTCCTCCATTCGTTTGCGCACGATGGCTAAACCTAACCCGGTTCCTCTTTGTCGGGTGGTGAAAAATGGTTCCCAAATTTTGCCGCGGATTTCGGGAGCGATACCTGGGCCGGTGTCCGACACTGAAAATGTGATCGCGTGTTTGCTTACCGCCGATTCAATAGTTACATGTCCTGAGGCGGGCGTCGCTTGAAGCGCATTGAGAACCAGATTTGAAAGCGCATCTCGCAATGCGGCCGTCTGTACCCCGCTGAGGTCTGCTTTCCCATCAATCCGGCAGCGCAGATCGATCCGGCGTTCGTCAGCATCAGCGCGGAACAGATCCACGACGCTGCGAACCAATTCTCCGGCTTCGCAGGGAATCGCCGACGGAGGCTGTTTGCTCGCAAAACTCAGCAATTGCGTGACGCTCTTGCTGAGGCGATCTGTTTCACTGACGATCAAACTGAGATCGCGCGCGTGCCGGCGTTTGAGATCTTCGTCTTCGCTCATCACCTGAGCAATCGATTTGATCGCGGACAAAGGGTTCTTCACTTCATGCGCCACCGTGGCGGCCATTTGGCCCAGTGCTGCCAGTCGCTCGCCTTCCGCGAGTTTTCGCTCGAGGCGCACGTTCTCTTCCATCAACCGGTAGTCCTCTATCGCGACGGCTATCTGTCCGGCAAGCACTTCCAGTACTGCGCTCACGTCAGGCGTCAACCCATTCGGCGATGCTTCAATCAGGAGCAACCCGAGCATGTGGTTTTCGCGCGTGAGCGCATAGGCCCGGTTATAGCCCAGGGTGCGTAATTCGGCGCTCTGGTTGCCCTCGTTGCCGCTGCGCCAATCGCGCAGGAGCGTTTCAAACTCGGTCGAGTTTTCCTGTCCCTTCTCTTCATCCTGTGGCAGCAGGGCGATTCTGACGCGTCGCAGAGACAACGCGTTCGCGGTCTCTGATTCAATCGAGTTCAGCAGGTCCGCCAGCGAGCGGTATTGTCCGACAGAGGCGCTGATCTGCGAAACGACATCACGGTACAACGCAGTCTCGCGTTGAAACAGCGAGCGAAAGCTTCGTTCGAGCCAGCCGCGCAGAGGCGCCGCAAGCAACGTCAACGCCAGAATCAGAATTGCCTCGACCACGCCTGCACGCAAACCATATCGCGCGCTGGTCCAGTCAGCCACGCGCCGAATCCCGTACAGGTAAACGGCCAGCACGACGGCGGCAAAGGTCGCCACAATCAAGCTTTCTTTGATAATCAGTTCCAGATAGCGGTAGCGATAAATGTAATAGGCCAGGAGAGCAGAAGGCAGCAGCGATCCGAGGTTGGCAAACGTTTGCAGGTACTGGCCCGCGACGCTCCCCCTCCCCAGGCCGAGGCCGAGCGACGCCAGAATCAAGCACGCAATCACGATGAACGATGCGCCCAAAGTGCGCAGAATGCGGCGCTCGCTAATTGACGCGGCGCGTTTTGCGACCAGCAATTCAGTGATGGCGACGACTCCCAATGAATAAACGATCCACAATGCAAACGGCAGCACAAACACCGAGAGCTTCGCGATCATCGGATGGTAGGGACCAGTCCAGAGGCGCGGCAGGACAAGAATTAGAAACAGGCACGGGATATAGGACAGATAAACACGAATGCGCTCAATGCGGGTCAGCTCGCGGCCCTGGGAACTGGCCCACAGGTGAATGTGTACGTGAAGCAGGAGCGAATAGCAACAGGTGATGCTGATGACGGCGACGCTGTTGGCGAGTCGCAACGGTACGTCCCAGCGCGCGTGATCGACGCCGAACAGGCTGCGCAGAGTGACTACCAGGTTGCCCGCGTGCCAGCCCACCATGCACAGCCCCAGGCCCAGCAGCAGGCGCTGAATCGGAACTACACCGAGGCGCTGCTTGAACAAGAGATATCCCATCCACAGCGGCAGCATCGCGCCCAGGCTGTAACCGATTAATTGGAGCGCTTCGAGGAGTGTCATTTCAAAGCACCGGTGTCACCCTGGCACAGACGGGTCCCCGGAAAGTTCACGTGGTCCGTGCGCTAACCGTTTTCAACGGTTTATAGAGAGAAGCCCTGGAAACGGCAAGCATATAGTTGACTCACCTATAATGCGTCAGGAAAGAGCGCCCCGAGCGCACGACAGCTGGAGTGCGCCGGCTTGACGGCGCTTTGGCTTGCGTATGAAAGCGGCGTCGAGCCGCCGCACTCCAAAAACAACCTGGCCCGCAACGGGCGTCAGCCATCGGTTAAAGCAGCTCGCAAAAGGTGAGAATGAGACCTTCACTGGCCCGACAAGGTCAGGGTAACTTCCGTTCGCCGGTTCTTTGCGCGGCTTGCAAGGCTCGTGTTAGGCGCGACCGGATTGGCGCTGCCCATACCGTTGGCTTGGATGCGCGTGACGTCAACACCTGCGGCCGCCAGACGCTCAGACAAAACTCGCGCGCGATCCTGGGTCAGCTGTTCCAAGGTCGTAGGGTCGCCGCTGTTGTCAGTGTACGATTCAATCGTGATTTGGTAATCAGGATTATTCGCGAGCAACGCGCCAATTTGATCGAGCTTTGCTACGGATGTCGGCGCCAGCTTCGATGAACGCGGCCCGACCCACAGCGATTCCGCGAGTACCAGGGTCATGCCCCGATTGTTTTCGCGCACAGTCAAAAACCGGGACAGCGATCGTTTCAGATTGTCAGCGGCAACCTTTAAATCAGCGGCTTTCTTATCAGCCGATATCCGCGCCTGTTCAGCCTGCTTTTCGCCTTCCATGCGCGCCAGACGTACCTTCACATCGTCAGCGTCTGCGCGGACGGTTTGCAACTCATCGCGCAGCCGCGCCACTTCAGTGCGCGCATCGCGAAGTTGCTGCGTCGCGTTCACGGCGTCGCGCTCCGCCAACTCGCGCGCGTGCCGTTCAGTATTCACCTCGGCCTGCAACCGCGAGATTTCCTGGTTGGCACTGTCGACAGATCGCTCGGCGGTACGCACTGCGGCGTCGCGCCGCTCCAACTCCTCGCGCCGCTCGCGCGCCGTCCGACGGACTACGGCCATATCTTCGGCCTTCGCGCCGCTGCTGATCGCCTGTCGCGCCAGGATATCGATTTCCCGATCGGGTTGATGCATGCGCAAAGCGCTTTCGGCTTGTTCCAGATCAGCCTCGGCAGCGCGCAGCTCATTCGGCGCATCCCGTTCAGCGCCGGCATAACGGGCCAGATTGATCGCTTGTCGCGCGCCTAACAGCGCGACGGGAATTTCGCGAAAGTCGGTCTGGGCAATTGGCGGCACACGCGGGTCGCGGAAGTAGTCGCTGGTGTTTCCGATGTATTGAATCGTCGCTGTTTCCAGTTGCGCATTCTTCGCATTCTTCGGCGCGAGGTTTTCCATGACCACCATCCGGCTCGGCGAATGCACAAGGAAATGCGGCTCAGCAGTTACCAGCAGCGCGAAGGTTTGCAGTGGCGTGGTCACATCGATCTTGGAATCAATCAGCCCGCTACCGCTGCGCTTAATCTCGCCCAGATTATCGACATGCCCGTCCGGAGAAATGGCCCAGAGAACATAAGTCGTGTAAACACTTCCCAATTCATAGGCCCGCGGAAGATTGTCAATGCTCAGCGTGACGCGTGTGCCGCGGCGGCCCTGGCGTCTGACACTCGCGGTCCCCTTCAACCTGGGAAGGCGCTCCGTGCCGTGAAACGGGACCTCGATGGTTTGATCTAACGGATATGTGATTGCCAGCGTAGTGCGCGTGGCATCGCTCTGGCTGAAGGCGGCTACAAAACTGCAAGCCAACATCGCGGTTATAGCAATCAATCTGGAAATCGCGTGCTTCATTTCATTCCCCCCTTCGAATTGTGCCTGGGCTCCGACGGGCATGGGCTCCCCCTGATTGATGCGATACTCACCAGCATTGTTGCCGAATCGAAGCAAAACAGGCAAGTTTTCGGCGATGAGTGGCAGTTCGGAGTACCACCTTTAGGCGGAAGGCGGCGAATTCATGATTCCGCCTAAAGGCGGTACTCCAAACGCGGCGAATTTAAGATTCCGCCCAAAGGCGCTATTCCAAACAAGGCAGGATTTCGAATTATTCCCCAAGAGAACGTTGATATTGCTTCGTCCGTCGATCCTGAGCCAACTGAACAAGGTAAAACGAGATCGCGAGGAAAAGCAGGATGTGAATCGCGCCGCCCTTATGCAGGACAAACTTCAGCACAAACCAGATAATTAAAAGCAGACTACCGGTATACCAGAGCATCTTTGAATGTGACACAGGCATTCGCCCGTGAAATCCGTTGCAACGCGAGATTATTGTAAGGCTACTGTGCTGCTACCGTCGAATCGCAGCGTTGGGAAATTCGATCGCGCGCAGTGACGCGCGCGAAACGTCGCTCGAGATCAACAGTATCCCCAAGGGAGAAGATCAACAGCAAGGTGGGGATCAGGCGGAACATCGTCACCCAATAATATTCGACTAATGGCGCACCGTTCCGTAGTTAAGCAGCTCAGGGGTTCTCGTTAAGTTTGTATCCAACGCCGCGCACGGTCAGCACATAATGCGGATTTTTTGGATCGCTTTCGAGCTTCTTGCGCAAACGATTGATGTGGGGATCGATGTTGCGCTGATAGCCTTCGTACTCAGTGCTCCAAACCCGGTCCAGCAGATCATTACGGGACCAGGCACGACCAGGTTCGGAAGCCAGCAGGTCAAGGATCTGAAATTCCAGCGGCGTTAGATCAATCTTCGATCCCGCGCGCGAAACTTCATGCCGCCGCCGATCGACGATCAGGTCTCCAATCTCGAGCCGATCTTCATTACCGTTCTGTTTGCCGAGTCCCTGGCTGCGCCTTAACAAGGCTTCGACGCGATACTCCAGTTCGCGGGGGCTGAAGGGCTTGGCGAGGTAATCGTCGGCGCCCGCTTCAAAGCCCGCTACGCGATCGTCGAGCATGTCGTGAGCAGTAAGGAACAAGGTCGGCGTCTCGATGCCACGCTCGCGTAACTTCTTTAACAACTCGAGCCCGGTCATGTCCGGCATGGCGACATCAAGAATAAAGCAATCGAAGCGCGTCGCGGTGGCCGCCTGGAGCGCGGCAGGTCCGCTCTCCTTCTCGGTTACTTCAAATCCCAATCGTCGGAAATACTCTGCCAGCAAAGTCCGCATGTCGGCGTCGTCGTCGACGATCATTAACTTCTTCGCGTTTGTTATTGTCGGTTCGGGATCCACAGTTGTTTTCCTTAGACTGTCACGGACTCGAGAATACGCTCCCGTCCAGCTGGATTGGTAAAGCCAGTCAAAGCAAAGGGGTTTTCTCTCTAAGTATGTCGGAGCGTCCGCCTTGACGTCAAACGTTTGGCGTCAGTATAGTGCCGTTTCGTAATCGTGCGCGGGCCTGCGGTTCATTCCCCGAATAACGATCGAAGAATCGATTCAAGATGCGCGATCTTCGTCGGCTTCTAAAGTATCTGCTTCCTCACACCGGAACCTTCATTGCTGCGACAGTCGCGATGATTGTGGTCGGCGTGTTGGAGAGCGCCACGACTGTACTACTCATCCCGATAATGAACCAGGTCTTCGGGCAGGCAAACGGACAAAGAACCTGGACGCCGTTTGCCCTGCAGAGGATCATTCCGCCTTCGGGGCTCGCCGCCTGGCGGGTAATCGCGCTGCTCTTGATCACCTTCACCATAGTCAAAGGCATCGCTGAATATTTGTCGACCTATTGGATGGCCTACATCGGCCAGTCGGCGATCCTGCAACTGCGCAAGGAACTGTACGGACACCTGTTGGCCCAGTCGGCACGTTTTTTTGAAAGACATCGCACGAATTATTTGGTGTCGCGATTAATCTCGAGCGCTGCTGCCATCGAGACGGCAGTGACGCACACACTGCGGGACACGCTGCGTGAAGGCGTCACTCTGATTGCGTTGCTGGCAACAGCTTGCTATGTCAACTGGAGATTGACCCTGGGGTCTATGATCCTGGCGCCGCCGATCGTTTTACTGACGATGAAGTTCGGCAGTTCATTGCGCCGGCTCGCGCGCGAATCATTCGAAGGCAGCAAGCGTCTGACCGACACGGCCCAGGAGGCACTGGCCAACCAGAGCATCGTCAAGGCATATCGCGCCGAAGCTCGGGAAGAGGGGCGCTTCAGTGCCGTCGCGCAAAGGATAGAGCGAGCGCATCTTCGCGCCGCGAGCATTTCGGGCATGTCGCCGCCGATCATTGAATTGATTGGCATGCTTTTCATCGTAACGCTGATATTTTTCGGCGAACGGGAGATTCGGCTCGGTCGCAATGATACCGCGCAGTTTTTCACTTTCGTGGTGTTGTTGGCGCGCAGCTACGATCCGATGCGCAAACTTTCGCGTTTACAGAACTCCTTTTCGCAGGCGCTGGCCGCCGCCCAGCATGTCTGGGAAGTCATGGACGAGCATGCCGAGATCGCAGAAAAGCCGAATGCCGTTGAGCTTGCATCCTTGCACTCGGCGATCGAATTCAGTCACGTGAACTTCAATTACGCCGAGGCGGGCCGGCCCATCCTGCGCGATATCAGCCTGACAGTTCCCGCCGGGAAGGTGGTCGCACTGGTCGGCGAATCAGGCGGCGGCAAGTCAACGCTGACAAAATTATTGCCACGCTTTCACGATCCGATCTCCGGCGAAGTTCGATGGGACGGCGTCGATCTTCGTGACGCGAAGTTGAACAGCCTGCGGCGGCAGATTGCGCTGGTCATGCAAGAGACCGTACTCTTCAACGACACTATTCGCTACAACATCACCTATGGCCGTCCGAATGCGACGCAGGCCGAGATCGAAGACGCGGCACGGACGGCATTCGCGCACGATTTCATCAGCGAACTGCCGGACGGCTATGACACGATCATCGGTGAGCGGGGACTGTTTCTTTCCGGTGGCCAGCGCCAGCGGCTGGCGATTGCGCGTGCAGTCCTGATCGATGCGCCGGTGCTGATCCTGGATGAGGCCACTTCTGCGCTCGACGCTGAGTCCGAGCAACTGGTGCAGAGGGCCATCGCGAACCTGATTCGCAACCGCACGACGATTGTGATTGCGCACCGCCTGTCGACTGTGCGGCGAGCAGACGTCATCGTCGTCATCGAGGCGGGGCGCATTACCGAGCAGGGAACGCACGCCGAACTGCTCGCGCGCGGCGGCCAGTACCAGCGGCTCTACGAATTGCAGTTTGCTGATGAAGAAGAGGAATTGTCAGTCGTCAGTGGTCAGTAGTCGGTGGTTAGTGGTTAGTTGTCAGTTGTCGATTGGCTTTGCCTCAAAAGTCTATGCACTGCACGCTTGGAGTTGGACTGCTTTGTCGCCGCGTAGCGGCGAATTGAATTTAGCCCGGCCTTTCAAGGCCGGGACTAGTGACATCAGCGTATCCGCGTCGCGTTAGCGACGACTAAACACGCGATTTTCATGCGTCGCTAACGCGACGCGGTTTCGATTTTCGGTCCCTGATCGGGCCTTGAAAGGCCCGGCTAAACTCATTTGCCGCTACGCGGCTGAAAATCAACATTGGGTCGCGAAGGCTTTTGAGGCAAAGCCTTGTCAGTTGTTAGTCGTCGGTTATTAGTGGTGACCCAAGCCTATAGTCTAAGCTTGAAGCGGTTAGGCTAGTGAATCCCTCGTAAGCACGTCTAAGCTTTAACATCTAGGCGCTGAGCGGGCTACAAAGAGCGATCCACTGACCACTGACTAAAACCAATTTATGAAATCAATGACCGGATTTGGCCGCGCTAACGCCTCGGGAGAGGCGTTTAATGTCGCGGTGGAAATCAAAACCGTCAACAACCGGTTCCTCGATATTCATCTGCGGCTAAGCCAGGAGCTGGCCCCGCTCGAGATGAACGTGCGCAAGCTCATCAGCTCCCGGTTGTCGCGCGGCCGAGTTGATATCAGCATCAATCTGGAACGCACCGGCGAGACAAGTTACGAAATTAATCGCAATCTAATCGCCGGCTACGTTAACGCGCTGCGCGAGATTCAAAGCGAGTTCAAGCTTGCGGGTGACGTCGATATCAACACACTGACCCGGCTCCCCGGCGCCCTGGGACAGGCGCGCGGCGCGATTGACGAACTAATCTCGGATGGTATCCTGCGCGCAATCGCGGAGGCCCTGGACGATCTCGAGCAGATGCGCGCAAGTGAAGGAGCGACCCTCGCGGAAGAGATGCGCGTCCGGTTGGCGAAAATTGAGACTGAAATTCCCGTGATTGAAGATGCCGCCGCGGGCATCGTCGAGGCGTACCGCCAACGCGTGCAAAAACGCGTCAATGAATTGCTCTCGCGGGGAGAAAATCAGATCGTTGAACTTGATGCGGGCCGCCTGGCGCAGGAAGTTGCATATCTCGCTGATCGCAGCGACATCACCGAAGAACTGGCGCGACTACGCAGCCACCTGGAACAATTCCGCGTCACGCTGAACATTGAGGGCGAAGTCGGCAAACGGCTCGATTTTCTTTTGCAGGAATTGAATCGCGAAGCGAACACGGTGCTCTCGAAATCAACCGAGATCGCCATCAAGGACGCTGGTCTCGCAATTAAAGCCGAAGTTGAGAAACTGCGGGAACAAGTGCAGAATGTCGAATGAACTAACGAAAAGGAAAAGTTCCGGCCCGACGATGGGTCGTGGCATGCTCATCGTGGTTAGTTCGCCGTCGGGCGGCGGCAAAGGCACTCTGATTGATCGAGTCCTAAAGACTGTACCCGGGATTAGCTACTCAGTCTCTTATACGACCCGCGCGCCTCGCGGCTTGGAACAGGACGGACGTGAGTACTTCTTTGTTGACGAGCCGGCGTTCCGCGCCATGATCGCCCGGGGTGAGTTTCTGGAGTGGGCCGACGTTTATGGCCATCTTTACGGCACCAGCGCTACGCAAGTCGATCGCGAGCGAGCTGCAGGACACGACATTATTTTGGAGATTGACATTCAGGGCGCCGAGAGTATCCGGCGAAAGGTCGCGGACGCCGTTTCGATTTTTATTTTGCCGCCTTCGTTCGAATTGCTGCGCAACCGCTTAGTCGCGCGCGCCACTGACTCAGCAGCAGATCTCGAACGCAGACTAACAGGCGCTCCGAACGAGGTCGCTCAATACAAACACTTCGATTACGTGATTCTGAATGACGACATCAATCGCGCTTCCCAACAGTTGGCGGCGGTGATCTATGCGGAACGAGCGCGCCGCGAGCGACAGGAAATCACGTTGCGCGCTGCGCTTGAGGACTTTGGCGTTACCGAACCGGCAGTGTCAGAACCGGGAGCCGTAGCGACCGGTTAATTTGAAGTGTGGCGTCAGAGTCCCGATTTTATCGGGACGGCGACGGCGCTTTGGCTTCCGCGATCCACGAATACACGCGAAAAACCATAAAGGGTGCTAAGTTCGTGTTCGTTCCTGTGACTTCGTGGATCGCGCCGTCAACCAAACCGAAAGGCAAGTCAGGACATTATTAGCAACTTTCGTGATTATCCTTGCAGGTGTCCTCTGTGGTACAACTTTTATTTATAAATGGAGACTATCTAAACGATTATGGCAGAACAGGATTTCGACGAATTAGTTGAACAGACACCACCCCCGGAAATCGATTCCAAGTATCGACTCATCATCCTGGCGGCAAAACGCAGCAAGCAATTGCAGCGAGGCGCGCGCCCGCGTATCGAAATCGATCCGACAAAGCACAAGGCGACGCGCATTGCTTTGGAAGAAGTGGTTCAGGGCACCATTCAGTTTCATACCAGGACTGAGGAGAATGACGGCGCCGGGGAGCCTTAGACTTCGGCCTACATTCCCTTGTAATCCGGACCACCGCCTCCCTCAGGCGTAACCCAATTAATAATCTGGTACGGATCCATGATGTCGCACGTCTTGCAGTGGACGCAGTTTGAGAAGTTGATCTGCAGCTGCCGCCCGTGCGCATGGCCGTTGGAAGCAGCAGGCCCGCCCGCTACCGCAGGCGGTGCTGACTCGACCATTTCGTAAACCGCGGCGGGACAGAATCGCTGGCAGGGATTGCCATATTCTTCGGCGCACCGTGTGGCGCAGACGTTGGTGTCGAGCACGTGCAGGTGCGCCGGCTGATCCTCATCGTGAGCCACGGCCGCGTGATACACATCGGTGACTTTGTTGAAGGTTAGTTGTCCGTCGAAGCGAAAATCCTGGTAACGCTGCGCCACGTCATCGCCGTGATAACCGTAGGCGGAAAGTTTCCGCATCGCTTCGTGGCCGGATTCCTGATGATCACGATCGAGAAAACCCCAGGCGCGGCCGCCCGTGATGTACTGCAAACCCGCGTTGGCCATTCCCAGCCAACGTCCGTGACGGAACCCTGCATGAAAGTTTCGATAACGCCGCAGCTCAGGCGTAATCCAACTGCGCTGCACGCGATGCTCGAACTCCCGCAAAGTCCTGGCTGAATAATCGCCCTCAAGCAATGCATCGAAAATCGTTTCAGCTGCGAGCATGCCGCTCTTAATCGCAGAGTGAATTCCCTTCAGTCGGGCGGCATTCAGAAAGCCGGCGCTGTCGCCGACAATTAGGACGCCATCCGCATACATCCTTGGCATCGCGTGCCAACCGCCGGCCGCAATAGCTTTCGCCCCATAGCGAATCATCTTGCCGTCCTTGAGCAGCTTCGCGATAAATGGATGCGATTTAAATTTCTGAAACTCGGCATGCGGGTCGATCAACGGATCGCGATAGTCGAGTCCGGTAACGTAACCGAGATTCACAATGCGGTTCTGCATTCCATAAATCCAGCCGCCCCCATATGTCCATTGATCTGAAGGAAATCCCAGCGTATGGGTTACGCGCCCGGCTGGATAGCGATCGTCGGGCAACTGCCAAAGCTCCTTCACGCCCAGGCTGTAAACCTGCGGCTCGCGTCCTTCGTCAAGACCGAGTCGCTGAGTCAACTTCTTGGTCAACGATCCACGAACCCCTTCGCCGAGCACGGTGACCTTCGCGATCAGATCCACACCCGGTTCGTAATTCGCTTTCTGCTTCCCTTCCTTGTCGATACCTTTATCGCCCGTGCGCACGCCAATTACGCGATCATTTTCGCCGTAAAGCATCTCGGCGCCCGGGAATTCAGGAAAAATGTTGACTCCGGCAGCTTCGCATTGCTCGCCCAGCCATGCCGTTAATCGGTTGAGAGAGACAATGTAGTAACCATGATTGTTAAGTGGCGGCGGATTAATGGGCGAGCGAATCGCGCGGTTCCTGGTAAGATACCGGAACTGATCTTCTTTGACTTCCGATTCCAGCGGCGCGCCTTTTTCTTTGAAGTCGGGAATTAGCTCTGCCAGGCCGCGGGGGTCCATCACTGCGCCCGAAAGAATGTGTGATCCAACCGCTGCGCCTTTTTCGATGACTGCGATTTGGATCTCGCCGAGGGCGTTCGCATTTTTCTCGTTGTGCCGGGCGATTAAGTTGGCCAGATGCAATGCGCCGCTAAGGTTCGCCGGCCCCGCGCCGACGAACACCACGTCCATTTCTAAACTTTCACGTTCCATAAAAATGAATGGCCATTCAGTTTTGAGAGTATAGCAGACACGCGACCTGGCTTTGTACCGCGACCTGCCGGTTTTGTAGCTTCCCCGGTTGATGTAAACTGACGGCGCTAATTCACTACACATTCCAGTCCCCCCGGCTGGTATCAAATTAAGATGAACCCCAAACACAATTGGAAAGTGGTTGTTACGCTGGCCTTGATGGCCTCATTTGTCTGCCTGTTTCCGTCTCGTACCAGCGCGTGCGGTCCCTTCTTCACGGACGCCATCTTCGTCTTCACCAAGCATCCGGATTTTCCCCTCGAGCAGTTTGCCGGGGGCAAGCTCGGTATTGTCACCCCCACCTGGGCGCGTTCTTATCTCGTGGTTGCTTATCGCGTGCTTTCCGACACGCCTTTGAGCGATAACGAAGCGAAAGCGGTCAAGAGTCTTTGGGATGATCGGCTGAGTCTGACTGACACCGAGGACGATTCAGGCAGCAGGAATTGGATCGAAGCACGCAAGAAAGTGCCGGGCGCAACCGCAATCACGGAGGTGCAAACCTTCCGCAATCGCGAGAAGCCCCACGAGTATGAAGAATTTCTGAATTGCCAGCAGGACGCGTTTCAAACCGCGACCGCCACTCTTGACGAGCGGATCAAGAAGTACGGCGCCGACAGTAATCAAGTGCGCGACTGGCTCGCCGCAGAGGACATCGTCTTCGCGGACTGTCATGAAGGCAACCATATGCCTGAGCCGGCAACGGACCAGGACCCGCTGGTGCGTGCCGATCGCGCTTACCAAACCGCCGCGGCGAACTTTTACGCTACCAATTACGACCAGGCGAAGCAGCAGTTTGATGCGATCGCCAAAGATAAGAACTCTCCCTATCGAATCGTGTCCCCTTACCTCGCCGCCCGGGCCATGTTGCGCAAGGGCAGCTTTGCCGAAAACTCCGGGGATGCTATTGCGCCACTCTCCGAAGCTCAAGATCGATTGAACGCGATCCTGAAGGATTCTTCCTTGCAGCGGTCGCATCACGCGGCGGCGCGCCTGTTGAATCTGACCCGTTTGCGTCTTCATCCGGAAGAAAAGCTGCATGAGTTGGCGAGGGTCATTTCGAAGCGGGACGCGTCCGCTGATTTCAAGCAAAACGTCTGGGACTACACCGTGCTGCTCGAC
>JBKPEE010000031.1:0-14489 GCA_046728235.1 Acidobacteriota bacterium | reverse complement strand
GATCCAGCTTGCGCGGAAGAGGAACTTTGGTTATTTCGAACACTTCGGCCTCGGCGGTTTTTTCTCTCTCGAGAGGCACTTTGAAAGACAAGACTTCCGAGGGCTCACTTTCGATACCAAGGGCGTTAACCGCAGTCACATAGGAGTAATATGTGGCTCCCGGTTGTAGTTCTTGTTCCTTCTGACGATATTTGGTATCGGGTACTGGCATTTCGTTGATCTTTTTCCACTCCTTCTTCGGAATTGAAGGGTCTGTAGTTTGATAAATGTTATAGCCAATAACTCTTGTCGGATCGATACTCATAGAATCGTTATTAAGTGGTGTAAGTGCCTAGTGAGTCTACCAGCACCAAAACATGTTTCAAAACGCTCACCAGATGATCTACAAATCCACCTTATCCACCCTCATCACCGCCGCCAACAAAACATTCACGCCATTCTCGATATCCCTTGGCCGCGAAAATTCTTTCGGCGAGTGGCTGATGCCGCCGATGCTGGGAATGAAGATCATGCCGGCGGGACATATTCGCGCCATGTCCTGCGCATCGTGACCGGCACCGCTGGGCATTAACTTCGTCGTCAAGCCCAACTCCTTCGCTGAAACTTCGATGATGGCGCGCAGGCGCGGATCGGTCGGCGCCGGTATGTTGGTGTTGAGTTCTTTGAAGTCGAATTTCACTTTGCTGCTGCGCGCGATTTGATCTGCTTCGGCGCGAATCTTCTGATAGAGCAACTGAATTTTTGTCCCGTCCAGATCGCGCAGCTCTAAACTGCAAATCACTTTTCCGGGAATCACGTTCGGCGCTCCGGGTAACGCTTGAATCCGGCCCACCGTGCCGACCTGGCGTCCCGGCACACTGGTGACGACGCGGTTCACAGCTTCGATGAATTTCGCCGCTGCCAACAGCGCGTCCTGGCGGTTGTTCATCGCCGTCGTGCCCGCGTGATTCGCAAAGCCTTCGATCTGCACGTCCCACCAGTTAATACCGACGATACCTTCAACTACACCGATGTCGATGTGCTCAGCCTCAAGCGTGCCGCCCTGTTCAATGTGCAGCTCCAGATAAGCTGCGACGCTTCCCTTCGCTCGCTTGACCGTGGCCAGCTTGTTTACATCGCCACCGAGAAACCGGATGCCTTCACGCACGGTCTTGCCGCTGCGGTTGACGAGATCGAGTTCCTTCTCGGTCAACGCGCCGATCATTGCTTCACTACCAATCAGTCCGCCTTCTTCATTCTGAAAGACGACGACTTCAATCGGGTGCCGCAACGAGACATTGTTCTCGGCCAGAGTCTGCGCCACTTCAATCGCGCCGAGTGAACCAACATCGCCATCGTAGTTGCCGCCTTCCGGGACGCTGTCGATGTGCGAACCGAACAGGATCGGTCGCAGACTGTCGTCATTGTTCGCGGCCGCACGCCGGCCAATCAGATTGCCGGCCGCGTCGATTGACACATCGAGCCTGGCCGCGCGCATCAGGCCCATCACGTATTCGCGACCCTGTCGATCAGCTTCGCTGTAAGCGACGCGGCTGACACCGCCCTGCGGGTTCTTGCCAAACTCAGACAGGGCTTTGAGATGTTCGTTGAGACGCGCGCCGTTGATGCGCAATTTCGATTGGCCTGCAAGATGCAAGTCGCGAGTCACGATCGCGCCAGCCGTGGCCACTAATCCAAGATTGAAATGGCGCCGCTTCATGGTTCTTCTCAAGCCGCGTCAGATAGGCGATTAAGACTTGACGCTAAGGAAGCAGCTTGACGGTAATGTCAACAATTGAAGTGGGCACGCGCATCCGGCACGTGATTTTAAGGGCGGAGGGCCGCGTCACTCGTCGGAGAACTATACTCCAGTTTCGTTTCGTTCCCGAACTTTTTTGCTATTATGACGAGCCAATACACGATGAATCTTTACGACGAATTTCAATGGCGCGGCATGCTCCACGAAGCCACGCCCGAAACGCGGGGAACGCTGGCCAAAGAAAAAGTGACGGCCTATATCGGGTTCGATCCCTCAGCGGCCAGTCTGCACGTGGGATCGCTTTTGCCCATCATGGCTTTGGCGCGTCTGCAGCGGTTTGGCCACACCCCGATTGCGATCGCCGGCGGCGGCACGGGGTTGATTGGCGATCCGAGTGGCAAGACTAAAGAGCGCCGGCTGCTGACCAGCGAACAGGTGGAAGAAAATCTGGTCGGAATCAAGGAACAGTTAAGTCATTTCCTGGACTTTGACACCAAAGAAAACCCTGCCCGCATCGTCAACAACATTGATTGGCTCGGCCCAATCACAATGTTGGAATTCCTGCGTGATATTGGGAAGCACTTCACGGTTAATAGTCTGCTGGGAAAGGAAGCGATCGGCAGGCGGCTCGAATCAGAAGAAGGGATCTCCTTTACTGAGTTCAGCTATTTGTTGCTGCAGGCTTACGACTACCTGGTGCTGTATGATCGCTATAACTGCACCTTGCAAATGGGAGCCAGTGATCAATGGGGCAACATCACGGCCGGCATCGATCTTATTCGTCGTTTGCGCGGCGCGAAGGTTCACGGGCTGGTCCATCCGCTCGTCACCACTTCGTCAGGAGTCAAGTTTGGCAAAACCGAAGCGGGCACGGTGTGGCTCGATGCGAAGCTGACTTCGCCCTATCGTTTCTATCAGTTCTGGCTTAACACCGAAGATCGCGCGGTCATTACTTACCTGAAATTCTTCACCTGGCTCGCGCCGGAAGAGATCGCGCAACTAGAGCAGAGCCTTCAGACCGTGCCGGAAAAACGCGAAGCGCAACGGCGGCTGGCGCGAGAAGTAACGGCCATGCTGCACGGCGAGACGGAATTGGAAAAGGCGTTGCGGGCGTCCGAAGTGCTGTTCGGTAAGGAGATCAGCGGCCTCGGTGTGGCAGAGATCCTCGACATCTTTGCCGACGTGCCTTCGACGGAAATTGAAAAGTCAAAGATTGAGGGCGACGGATTCACTTTGGGTGAGGCGCTGGTGTTGACGGGACTCGCGCCGTCAAAAGGCGAAGCGAAGCGCCTGGTGCAAGGCGGTGGCGTCGCTGTCAACAACGTACGCGCCGAAGACGCGCGCCAGGCAATTTCGCTTTCCCAGTTTATTGATGGTCAGGCGTTGGTGTTGCGTAAGGGCGCGAAGCACTATCATCTGATCAGGATCGCAGACGCCTAGAGAGTCAGTACCGTTTGCGGTCAGTACCATTCGCGTCAGCGAATGGGATAATGTGACCCGTTTGGCTGTGAGGTGCGTCCTTATCCCATCCGCTGACGCGGATGGTACTGACCTCATGTGCTATGTCGCCTCAGAATAGCTTCATAGACGGTACGCATGCCTTTGGCAAGCTGCAGGCCAGAGGCGACCTAAAACATTCCGTTCTTGTTCGGAGAGTCCGGCGGCGCTTGCATACCCACGTCCCACAACTCGGCAATCTGATCGCCCTCAAATCGAAAAATGTGCACGACCGCGATCTCGGGCTGGTCCGATCCATGCGACACGCGAGAATGCACCGCGACCAGGTCGCCATCGGCAAACACGCGTTGCACTTCGAGCGTCGTATGCGGAAACTTCTGCGCCGCTTCCGCCATCCCCGCTTTCAGCGAAGCAGCGTCGCCGGCGAAGTACGGATTGTGATGGCGAAAGGTCGGGCTGACTTTGCTGTACGCATCGTCTAGTTTTCCCGATGAAGCCAGCTTGAGAAACGAGATCGCAGTTTCCTGCTTATCTACTAATTCCATGGATGTCCCCCGTGCATTGATGAAGTCATTCCCAAAGTGCCGCTTCGTAATCGCCGAAGGTGTTAGTAAATTCCGGCCCAGGGTTTCAGCGCACCAGCGCATCACCCTGGGTGGCTTTGCCTCAAAAGTCAGATCTAGCTCAACCAGAAGTGTTCCGTTCGTGTTGCTTCGTGTGATTTCGTGGATCGTTCTTGTTTCCCAAACGAATAGAAACGATCCACGAAATCACACGAACTGCACGAAACTCATTACCACGTTTAATCCACTTTTGAGGCAAAGCCACCGTGGGTAATAACGAAACATTCATCGCAACCGTAAAAGGGTTGCCGAGAGAGGGATCTCTCCCGGAAAATCAAACCTACTCACCAACAACCCCAACCGCCGGCGCGAGCCTCGCCAGCAAGTGCACCTGTAAATCGGCGACCTTGACTCGCTCCTGCTCCCAGGTATCGCGGTCGCGTACGGTCACGGCTTCATCCTCGAGCGACTGATGATCGACGGTGACGCAGAAAGGCGTACCAATCTCATCCTGGCGCGCGTACAACTTGCCGATGCCGCCCGTGTCGTCATACACCGAGCGCAAGACGGGTTGCAACGAGCGTTTGATAGCTTTGGCCATGCCGACAATTTCCGGTTTGTTTTTCGCCAGCGGCAAGACGGCCACCTTGATCGGCGCCATTGAGTGATGCAGCCTCAGGATCACGCGCATCTCGCCCTTGTCGTTCGTCTTCTCAGAATAAGCATCCATCAACGCCGCAAGCACGGTGCGGTTCACGCCCGCCGCCGGTTCGATTGTATAAGGATAGAAGCGCTGTTTCGTCTGTTCGTCAAAGTACGAAAGGTCTTCGGTCGAATCGGGATTCACACGCTTGCCTTCAACGTCCTCAGGTTTCTTCGAATGCGTTTTGAGATCAAAGTCGGTTCGATTCGCGATTCCCATTAACTCGTCCCACTGCCGTTCTTCGTCTTCGCGCTCGGGGAAAAAGCGATATTGAATGTCGACCGTACGCTTGGCGTAATGCGCCAGCTCTGCTTTCGGCTGTTCGTAAAGGCGCAGGTTGGCGCTCGAAATTCCGATGCTCTGAAACCACTGGTGACAAGCGTCAATCCATTCCTGGTGGGCAGCTTCGTCGTCGCCAGGTTTGACGAAGTACTCCATCTCCATCTGCTCAAATTCGCGCGTGCGAAAGATGAAGTTACCGGGCGTGACTTCGTTGCGAAACGATTTGCCGATCTGCGCCACGCCAAAAGGCAGCTTGCGCCGGCTGGTGTTGAGCACGTTCAGGAAGTTGATGAAGATTCCCTGGGCAGTTTCGGGACGCAGATAAACGAGCGCAGACTCGTCATCTTCGGCCGTCGCCCCCACATGCGTGCGGAACATCAGGTTGAACGGGCGCGGCTCAGTCAGGTTTTTTGACCCGCAATTCGGACACTTGCCGTCGACGAGTTTGTCCGCGCGCAGGCGTGCCTGGCACTCGCGACAGTCGACCAGGGGATCGTTGAAGGTGTCCTCGTGTCCGGAATATTTCCAGACCAGCCGGTTAAGAATGATGGATGAGTCGAGGCCCTCAATATCATCGCGTTCGTAAACCATCCAACGCCACCACGCCTGTTTGACGTTGTTGCAAAGCTCGGCGCCCAGCGGCCCGTAATCCCACGCGCTGCCAAGACCGCCATAAATTTCGGATGATGGGTAGACGAACCCGCGACGCTTCGCGAGCGAGACTATCGTTTCGATGTTAGGTGCAGACACTGGCTGGTGAATAGTAAGCCGAAAATGTGAATAGCAGAGCGAGGAGCGAGTTTAGCAGTGAGCAAGTGCTGGTCAAAGCGCGGCGGCACTCAGGCACTGAGGTCAGTACCATCCGCGTCAGCGGATGGATCGAGGTGCAACCCAGCATTATCTCATCTGCTTACCCAGATGGTACTGACCTCCTTACACCCCAAAAACAAAAACGCGGCTGACTCATCAAGTCAACCGCGCTTTTAACCCTTGGTCTTTTTATCGGAGTTCCCTAAATAGGCATGTGGCTGCTGATAAGTCCTGGGAGGCTCCCCCTAGCCTCACTCAGGCCGCCCCATCAGCAGCCTCGCCTTTTTGCTCTTTGACTTTCGCTGCGACTCCGTTCCCCCGAAAGAGCCGCCGCTGCTCAGATGTAAAGCACCTCCCCCAAAGCGCCTTCCAACTTTAATCAAAGAGCCTGACCCGATTAACTACCCTACTGCCTTCTTGTCGTCTGTGGGCTGAGCAACGGTTGTGCCAAGGGACGCACCGGGCCCCGCCGACATTACAAAACTGCGATTTGTCGGTTGAAATTAAGGGATAGGCCGGCGTCGAGCCGCGAGTGAGGAGGGAAGAAGTGGAGGGGCGAAAGGCAACTGATGCGTAATCGTTCGGTACAGAAAAACAATGAGTTTGCATGGAAACCGCTCGCGCCACGAAAGGCGAACGACCGCGAGCGCAGCGGGCTCGGTTGCTGTTCAAATAGGCGCGAGTTTGCGCTTCGCGCCGACTATGACTGGAGCGCAACCCTCCCGGTTGCTCCGTTTGGGTTCCCGCTTCGCTCTCATTGCCAGCGGGGACGCTTGCCCGCCAACCTTCCTAGAGGTTGTTGGGGTGAAACGGGCGACCGTAGAATTCGCGATATAACCAGCCCAAAACGCGGACTTCGGCCGTGCAAAGGCTTTCCAGCCAGCAATCGATCAGAAAAGCGTCTCTGGTCTGCGAGGACGGTATCTTTTGAGACTCTGCAACTATCGACTGGTCGCCGGCCATTTCCAAACCGTACGCCGTTGATACCTCTTCCGTACGCTGCGACGCCTGCTGTAAGGCATTAAGCAACTGTCCAATCCATCCGTGCAGTTCACGCTCGCTCGGATTGTGTGCGATTGATTGCAGAATGCCAATGGCCAGCCGGTCTTCGGCGCGATTGAAGTTAAAAACGTCTTCGCCCGCGTTGCGGCTTTGTTCCTGTTTCCATTGAAACAGTTCTTCAACTTTCGGGTGCTTGATGACCGCGACCCGTTCGTCATAGTCGAGGAACCACTGAATCACCTCTGGCAGCGAGTCGTAATCGATGTTGCCGTACGGATCCCGGCCAAGCACAGGCGCTAAGAGTGGTTCGGTTTGTGATTCTAAAGCCATCAACTAAACGCGGGCGCGCCCGCCAACACAATCGACCAGGTCTATTTGATTTCCAGCGTGAAAGCGACGCGGGCTTCCCCGACCGCATGGCCACGCCGGTTTCTAATAATGGCGGGGAAATAACGCGACAAGGTTTGCAAATCGGTTTCAGACAGCACGTTCAATTGTCGCAATGCATCGATTACCGCCGGTGGTCGGGCGCGCCGGTCGTCGCCGTCCTCAACTTTTAGCGCAAAACCGATGCCTTCCGGCCAGTCTCGCGACGGCAGCACGCCGACTGTGTACACACCTTCCGCTCCGATTTTCGAAATGAGCCGTCCCGCACCCGCGCGTATCAAATCCGTATCCAGACGATCTTTGGTGCCACCGATCATCACCGGGAAATTGATCATAGCGTCAACAATTCGTTTGCATGCATCGCGCACTTCAGCCGGCAGCTGCGGCGGAGGCGATACCAATCGGGCGTACATCAAGGCCATTGCCTGAACCGGGATCGCGAAAACCGGCACGCCGCATCCGTCCGTTCCGATCACGATTTCGTTGACCGGCACGCCGGAAAAATCCGAAACCGATTGCAGGATCATCTGCTGGACCGGGTTTGATTCTTCATCATACGTTTCGGTCGGCGCACCGAGATGTTTTGCTAAAGCCAGCATCGCGGCGTGTTTGCCTGAGCAGTTGTTCTGAATCGGTGTTGGTTGTTCCTGCCGGCGAATCAATTCGCGGGCGACGTCAATGCTGTAGGGCTCGTGCGCCCCACACTTCAAGGCCGATTCCGGAAGACCAATCTTTCGCAGCATTGAACGGACGGTATCGACATGTACGGGCTCGCCATTATGGGACCCACAGGCGATCGCCACTTCCTGTTCACTGAACCCAAAACGCTCGGCCGCTCCCGAAAAAACAACCGGCAGAACCTGGAATGGCTTTGCCGATGAGCGCAGGTAAGTCACCGTCTCAGGCCACCCCAGCGAACAGATGCTGCGGCCGTTTCCGTCAACGACAATCAAGTGTCCGCTATGTCTGGATTCGATTATTGGACCGCGCCAGACCTCGACCAGATGGTCGCACGTATTGTCTTCCGATTGATGAGCCGACATGAAAACAGCATCTTAACTGGTGCGGGAAGAAAAGCGAAAAGCCAGAACCGCTTGGTGTTGTCGGTATTTCGGAGACAGTGGAATTCAGCTACGATCCGAGTTACTGCTTCTGAGCTGATGTATTTACGTCAGTCAACGCCCGGCTGATAACGTCTCGCAGGCGGTCGCGGCTCTGGCCGCGGGAATAGCCGTGCCAATGACTGATGATGTGGCCGTCGCCTGAGAGCACGAGGGTTTGCGGTATAACATTGCGTCCATCCATCAGCATGTGAGCTGTCTCGCGGTCAGCCCAGCCGAGTCGAAAACCGAAATTGAAGTCGTGCACGAATTTCCTGACGCGATCGCTGGCGACCCGCGGATCCTCGGTCGTTAAGCCGATGAACTCGACCGGCCGGCCCGCGTATTCTTTCCGCACTTTCTCGTAATCCGGAATCTCTGCACGGCAGGGACCGCACCAGGTAGCCCACAGATTGACCACGACTACTTTGCCGGCGAAATCCGACAGTTTGAAGCTTCCCTGGTCCAGTGACTTCAGGTCACGATTCAGCAAACGGTCGGGCAAAATCCCGGTCTCGTCAGTCAATGGCGAGATACGCTCGGGAGGAGCCTCAATCGTTTCAACTACCGGTGGCGGCGGTGGCGAAGGAGGAGTCGCAACCCGGCGACCTGATTGTGCCTCGATGGTGATTGCGAGAACTGAGAAGAGCGCGCAAAGGAGGATTACATTTTTCATAGCACCCACGCTCCAGAGACAGATTCGGGCGGTCCGAATTCTATCTCACCGTGGGTGCTAGGGAAAGGATTTCCGTGAATAAATCCGGCGACTTCTACTGCTGCGGTTTCGCAGTCTGAGACGCAACCGAAGCCGCTGGCGGAGTAGCCGCCCGCTGCTGAGCCGACGCCGTCTTGCCTCGCTTACCGCCGAGCTGCAATACGGTGAGCTTCACTGTCCGCCGTCCGAAACGCATTGCCTCTCGCGCCGTGGGCGTCCAGATATCGACGCGTTTGCCTCTGACAGCCCCGCCGGTATCGGCGACGATATATTCGCCGCTGTAGGAACCGGCTTCAATGCGTACACGCGAGCCGATCGGCAAAACGCGAGGGTCTGCCGCAATCACGCCCTGCGCGGCCGGGGTGCCGCTGGCAGTTCGGCCTCGAAGGCTGTAAGCCGTGGCCATATAGAGCTGGCTGGCCAGTTTTTCGGCGGGCGTCGATACATCATGGGCAATCTCTGCCGGGCGCTCGGTGGATGGGGCTGTGTTCAATGATTCCGGCGCTGCCGTCGCCTCGGTTGCAGACGGCACCGATACAAGCGTCGCTTGTTGCTGCGACTTCGGATTCTGCTGCTGAATTAGACTTCTTGAATAGGAAATTACTGAGAAAAGAAGAAGCACACTTACAGCGCTTCCAAGAAACGTGGATTTCTTCATCAGATCGGGTTCTCCTGTCCGAGTTAAGCCAACTTTTCAGGTAGTTATCGCGCGCGAGTCAGGTGGTGCGTTGACTCGCCTCCGGCTCAAAGGAGACTAAAGGGCGAATGTCAGCCGAAGTCTCGGGTATCTCGTTTGCGCGATCCTGAAAAGAACCAAATCCATGCGCCGCACTAGCCATGGATCTCATCATCAGTACCGCCTGATTGGCGGTTGATTCTTGTCCGTACCACCTGCCGTGAGCGGGTGGGTATGATCTAATCAATGAAAAGAACAAAAGAATAGCGAACCCATTTTTGTGAGGTTCGCTTTGTTGTTTTACGGGCAAGAGGCTAGCACAGGGACCAGGGGCTGTCCAAGGGCAGAACGGCAGAACCAAGGTTGTGATTTTGTGGCGACTGCGTTCGAATTCAGTACGCTCCGCAAGTTAGTCGGTTGATTTGTTGAGGAATTAGTCTTTTTCCAAGCCCGCGTATTTTTCGATTAATTTCTTGGCTCCATAGCCCGGAAAGCTGACGGTGACCTTGGTTTGCTCTCCCGAGCCCTCGCGCCTGAGCACCAGGCCGCGGCCATATTTTGAGTGCCGGACATACGAGCCAGGTACAAAACTGGTGGCAGAAGAGGCGTCTTTGTCCGCCGGTTTCGCCCCTGGCGGGGGCCGGCTTGATCGTCTATCGCTCGAGCGGTCGCTCGCAGGCACGCTTCCGTACCCACCCATTTTCTCGCTTCGCCGGCGAAAGAACTCCTGCACGGAGTCAACACTATCGTAGGTCTTGCCGCCATAAGTGCTGCTGCCGCGCCTGGAAATCGGCAACTCCTCACCGGCAGAGTCGCTCCCAACCGCGGTATAGGCCTCGTCGTATTCGTAACGCAGCGAATCGGCTGCATGCTCCAAATCCTTTGAGCCGCGCGCGAAAGACAGCCACGAACGGCCGCGGGAAAGGTCTTCGATCAGCTCGAGCGGCATTTCATTGAGAAACTGAGACGGTTCGGAAGCCAACTCCTCGCCGTACACGCGCCGCTTCACGGCATGCGTAACGTACAGATAGCGCTCGGCGCGCGTCATGGCGACATAAGCCAACCGGCGCTCTTCCTCAATGTCCGATGCATCGCTCAAGGAACGCGAGTGAGGGAACAGTCCATCTTCAAGTCCAACCAGAAACACGACCGGGAACTCCAAACCTTTCGCCGAATGCGCCGTCATCAGGGTCACCGGAACGTCCGCCTTGTATTGATCCGTATCTGCCACGAGCGCCGAATGATCGATAAAGTCACGCAAGCCTTCGGCGCCCTGCTCGTCATAGTCGACCGCCGCGTTGACGAGTTCCTGTAAGTTTTCGAGACGGCCCTCGGCTTCGTCACTGTTCTCGGATTTCAGGGCGTTCTCGTAACCGGTGTCGAGGATCGCAGCTTTCACGAGGTCGGAAACGGGTGAAGCTGATTCAATACTTGAATCGCCGCCGGCAGGCTCGTCTTCGTCGGGCTCCTGACGGGACGGGATCACGCGTTCGACCCTGGCGGCCAGGCTGTTCACAATCCGTTGAAAATTAGACAGCGCCGCGCCTGCACGCGCCGAAATTCGCTGCCCGTCGGCGATCAAATCGGAAATCGCGTCCCAGTGCGAAATCCCCAGCTCGCGCGCGCGGTTCTCGATCTCGTCGAGAGTTATCTTGCCAATCCCGCGCGGCGGCGTATTGATAACGCGCTGCAAAGCGATTGAGTCATGCGGGTTCATTGCCAGCTTCAGATAGGCAATGATGTCGCGCACTTCCATTCGCTCGTAAAACGAAAAGCCGCCGACAATGTTGTAAGCGAGGCCGGCGCGGCGCATCGCTTCTTCAAACACGCGCGACTGCGAATTGGTGCGATAGAGAACGGCCGTGCGTAAATCAGGTGCGGCCCGCAGGTGCTCCTGAATCTTACCGGCGACAAAACGCGCTTCCGAATCGGCATCGAGCGCCTGGTAGTAGCGGACCTTCTCGCCGGCCGGATTCTGTGTCCAGAGCGCTTTTTCCTTCCGCTCGATGTTGTGTTTAATGACGCCGCTGGCGAGATCGAGAATGTTCTGGGTTGAGCGATAGTTTTCTTCCAGCCGGATGACTTTCGCCGAAGGAAAGTGCTCTTCAAACTTGAGGATGTTAGTGATGTCGGCGCCCCGCCAGCGGTAAATCGACTGATCAGGATCGCCCACGACGCAAATGTTCTGCTGCTTCTCAGTCAGCAGCCGAATCAACGCAAACTGTAGTTGGTTTGTGTCCTGGTATTCATCAACCAGCAGGTAACAGAAGCGATCGTTATATCGCTCGCGCACTTCCGGCACATCGCGCAACAGCCTCACCGTCTTAATCAGCAAATCATCAAAATCGAGCGCATTGTTCTGGTGCAGCCGTTCTTCGTAGAGCTCAAAGACCCGGGCTATCGAGGCGCGCCTTTCATCGATGAAGTGGGCCTTGGCAGCAAACGCTTCAGCATCCTCGCCGCGATTTTTGGCTGAGCTGATTGCCGATTGCACGGATCGGGGCGTCAGCTGCTTATCGTCCATGCCGAGATCACGGATGCAGTTTCGTGTCAGCCGCACCGTGTCATCCTGATCATAAATGGTAAACGAGCGAGTGTATCCCGCGTTCAGGGCTTCAATGTCGCGTCGCAAAATCCGCACACACAGGCTGTGAAAGGTCGAGATTAACGGCGTGCTGCCGATCTCCAGGCCTTCGATCAGTTTGCTGACACGGCTGCGCATTTCTTCGGCCGCTTTGTTCGTAAAGGTCACGGCCAGAATATTGCGCGGCCAGACTCCCCGCTCGGCAATCAGGTAGGCGATGCGATGCGCAATTACCCGCGTCTTTCCGGATCCGGCGCCCGCTAGAATGAGCAGTGGGCCATCACTCGAGGTTACCGCTTCGCGCTGTTGGGGATTTAGTTGCGAGAGAAATTCAGTCATGAAAATGTTTTCGGCTACATTTAAGCATACGATTTGCAACGAGCAAACCGCATCGCCGTCCTATGGCTTCGCGTCATTTCGTGTGGTTTCGTGGATCGTTGATTGCCTGAGCACAAGCAAAGTAATCCACGAAACCACACTAAAAGAATGAGTCGAAACACGAACGGCCGCCGACACAAAGAATCAGACTCTGCCTTGACCTCGCGACGAGCTAACCGAAGCATGACCACGAACATTCACATTGGTACGTCAGGCTGGAACTACAAGCATTGGTTGGGACGATTTTATCCGGACCGGTTTGCTGCCAAAGAGATGCTGGAATTCTATTCCCAGCACTTCAATACCGTCGAACTAAACAATAGCTTCTATCATCTGCCGTCAATAAAATCGTTTCGTGCCTGGCGCGAGACTGTTGAGGACGATTTCATCTTCGCCGTGAAAGGCAGCCGCTTCATCACGCACATGAAAAAGCTGAAGGCGCCAAAGACCTCAACGAAGAAATTCTTTACCCGCGTCGACAAGCTGGAAACGAAACTAGGTCCGATCCTCTTTCAACTACCGCCGCACTGGCGCGTGAACGTCGAGCGACTTGCAACCTTTCTCGAACGGATGCCGCAGCAGTATCGGTACGCCTTTGAATTTCGCGAGCCCAGTTGGTTTACGGATGAAGTTTACGATTTATTGAAACAGCACAATGTGGCCTTATGCATCTATCACATGAGTGGAAATGACTCGCCCATCGAGATCACGGCCGATTTTGTATACCTGCGGTTTCACGGCGTCGAATCGATTTACAGTGGCTCGTATTCTGAATCACAGCTCAAGATGTGGGCCAGGCGCATCGAAACGTGGCGTGACCAATCGAGGAAGGTGTTCGCTTACTTTAATAATGACCCGGAAGCGCATGCGGTCTACAACGCAAAGACACTTCGCGACCTGTTATCGGCTTAAGGACAAACCATTATCCTGACTAAAGATCAATGTCGCTTGAAGTACTGAACGTCACGCTCGTGCTTTTCAGCCGCTTCGCGACTGTCGAAAGTGCCAAGGTTTCGGCGCTTTCCCGTCTTTGGATTTTTTTTGCGTGAATACAACCGATACTTTCCTGATTTGAGTTTTCTAATCATCGTGTTACCTCCTGAGGCTTTGCCTCAACAATCAGATTTAGCTCTCTGGTCAGAAGTTCCGTTCGTGTTGCTTCGTGTGATTTCGTGGATCGTCCTTGTTTCCCGAAGGAACAGAAACGATCCGCGAAATCACACGAACTACACGAAACTCATTACCACGTTTAATCGACTTTTGAGGCAAAGCCACCTCCGGACGCCACTTTCTCCGAGTAAACATACCGGGGTTGATTACCGGAAAACGCCAGGCTACTTACTAATGCGACTCAGCAATTCGCCTGCCGCTAATCGGAATCAAGGGCGACGCGCAATTCTTTGAACAACTTAACGAGGTCAGGGATTTGATAGTTGGCGTTTAGTCCACTGGGATTCGGGAGAACCCAGACACGCGCGTCGTGAATTCGTTCAGTCTGCTCGCCAATCTGAGCTTTCGGTTTACCGAAGGCATGACGATACGCGCCGACGCCCAGGATGGCGACGACTTTCGGGCGGTACCGCTTTACTTTCGCCGCCAGCCGGCGACCGCCGGCGATAAAATCTTCCGCCGTTAATTCAGCCGCTGATGCAGTTGCGTGAGGCACGACATTGCTGATGCCAATCCCGTGCTTCAGCAACTCGCGCTCATCAAAAGGGGAGACCAGACGTTCAGTGAAGCCCGACTTGTGGAGCGCAGGCCAGAACCTGTTGCCGGGCCGCGCAAAGTGATGGCCTACGGCCGCGGTGTAAAGACCGGGATTTATGCCGCAAAAGAGCACCTGCAGGTTCGCCGCAATCACATCAGGCAAGGTCTTTCCGGCCGCGGCGATCAACTGTTCCTTCGTCGGCTTGAAAGGTTTGCTCATTGTCATGAGTGACTTAGACTAACATGAGGTCACGAGCCTAAGAGGTCAGTACCATCTGCGTCAGAACCGCCTGCGGTAGCGGGCGGGCCAGATGGTTTCCAAGAATGAGGATGCGCGATTACTTAGGCCCGCCTGCGGTAGCGGGCGGGCCAGATGGTTTCCAAGA
>JBKPEE010000030.1:0-30620 GCA_046728235.1 Acidobacteriota bacterium | reverse complement strand
TGTCAGCGGCTGCTCAATCATCAGGAGATTGTAATCATCAAGCTGCTTGAGCAGCGGTACGTCCGTCTCAAGCCGGTATGCAGAGTTTGCGTCAACTGATAGGGTAATATCGGGAAACTGTTTGCGGACGGCCTCGACCAGCGTCACATCCTGTCCCGGTTTGATTTTGATCTTGATTCTTTGATAGCCACTCGCAAGCTCGCATCTTACTTTGTCGAGCAGTGCGTCAGTCGAGCTCTGTAAACCGATCGAGACTCCGCAGGAAATTTCATCCCGGGTGCCGCCGATGTGTCGCCATAGGGGCGACGCAATCAACTTCGCCTCCAAATCCCAAATGGCCGCTTCGACTCCCGCCTTGGCCATACGATTTTCACGGATCGGGGCCAGCGCATCCTTAACTTGCGAAGCGCTCTCGACCCGTGCCGCAGTCAGCATAGGGGCGATGTATTTCGCCGTGATCAACCAGGCCGTGTCTATGGTCTCGTGATTAAAGAATGGATTTTCGGGCGCCACGCACTCGCCGTAGCCTGAGACGCCATCCCGGTCGAATACTCTGACGATCAGAATTCGTCGTCGAGTGGTGCGTCCAAAGCTGGTCTCGAACGGCGATTTGAGAGGCAGGCCGATCTCACGAAGTTCTACGCGGTCTAGTCTAAGAGTCATAACCAAAAGTCCTGCGGCCCGGGGCCAAGCTAAAGCGTGGCGACCAGGCCTGCGAGTAATGCTGTGCGGGGGGCAAGGTCACGCAACAATATGTGTTCATGCGCCGCATGTGCGCCGTCGCCATCCACGCCCAGGCCGTCCAGCACCGGCACGTTAAGCGCCGCCGCAAAATTGCCGTCAGATGCGCCGCCGACGGCACATTCTCCGAGTTCAAAACCAAGTTGGGCGGCGATGTCCCTCGCGTGATGGTAGAGTTTGACCACGCCCGCCGTACGCTCGAGCGGACCACGATTGATCCCTCCTTTAATCGAGAGACTGACACGGTTATCGAAAGGCTCCAGGGTGCTCATCAAATTCTCGACGCGGCGTGCCTCGGACATTTTGCTGAAGCGAACGTCGACCTCAATTTCAGCCTGCGCTGCCACGACATTGCTGCGCGTACCGCCGCGAATCACGCCGATATTAAAGTTAGTGCCTTGCTCTGAATCGTTGAGCGAATGCAGACGTTCCGTTTGCCGGGCCAGCTCAAGAATCGCGCTGGCCCCTTTTTCGGGGTTTAGGCCCGCGTGCGAAGCAATGCCCTGCGCCGCTACCGTCCATGCTCCCACGCCCTTGCGGGCAGTTTTGACGCAGCCGCCTGGCGCCGGCGGTTCAAGCACCAGGACTTGCGCCGCCTGGCCCGCCTCGCGTTCGACTAAAGGCCGGCCCGTCGCACTGCCGACCTCCTCGTCGCAAGTCAGCAGCAGCGTCACCGGTCGCAGCGGCGAGAAACCGGCGGCAGTTAAGCATCGCAGCGCTTCGATGGCCATGACACACGAAGCTTTCATGTCGAAGATACCTGGCCCGTAGAGACGGTCGCCGTCTGTTCGAAGTCCCTGGGCCACTGACGTGCCGCGCGGGTGCACTGTATCCGTGTGTCCGAGAATTAGAGTTGCCGCATTGTTGTTTTTGCCTGCCCGGCAGAAGGCGCGAATCAGAAGATGTTCGCCACAGTTGGCACTCGCCACGCGCTCAATCGAGCTGACAGACGGAATTGCGCGGGCCGCCCCCTCCAGCAGATCGTTGACGGCACGACTGCCCTGCATATCTCCGGAAGGAGACTCGATCTCCACCAGCCGGCTGATGATTTCGAGAACCTCTTTGTGGCGCCGCTCTGTGAGCGCTCTTATATTCGACAGGCCAAAGATATCAATCGCAAGCACCATGATGATCTGTTGCAACGATTCCTTCGTATTGCGGGTTAGTAAAAATTGCGCGCGTCTTATAACTGCAGGAGAAATCAAAAAAACACTTCCCCGCTACGAGTTTGGAATCAGCCTCGCCCGCGGGCGCAAGATAGCAAATCAGCATTCGTGAGGCAAGGGCTTAGTGCAGCATGTGTCGCACTATTGACATTGTGCAGCACTTGCAGTAAAGAGAACCTGCTTTAGACCCAGAGGCTGCGAAGATTTTCTTGTTGATCGTCGGCAGTTACGGCAACGACTCGTGATCCACAACTTAACTGGAGGTGAAAGAACGATGAGGACGACATTGATCATCGTTAGCTTGAGTTTGGTGTGTCTATTTTTGAGTTTGACTGCCGAAGCTCAAACGTCCACGACCGGCGTCGTGCAAGGAACGGTGACCGACCCGCAAGGCGCGGCGGTCCCCGGCGCTGAAGTAAAACTGCTCGACCAGGCCACTAATCAGTCCCGGACAGAGACCACCAACGAGGGGGGCCTTTACGTCTTCACTAATGTGCTACCGGGGATTTATAGCGTCACCATCAGCAAGACTGGCTTCCGCACTTCTCAAGTGCCCACCCTAAGAGTGGAAGTGAACAAAGGGTACACCGTTAATGTCGCGCTAGAGGTCGGCCAGCTAACAGAAGTAGTGCAGATACAGGAGAGCGTGGGAGCAGAATTGCAGACGACCGACGCCCAAGTGGGAAATGTGGTCCAAACCAGGTTGCTCCGCAGCGTGCCTACCCTTGGCCGCAGCACACTGGAACTGATTTCATTGCAGCCGACTACGACACCGGGTGGTCTTGGCAGTGGCGGAACGGTCTCTGGTGCACGCAGCGACCAGAACACTCTGATCCTCGACGGCATCGACGTGAGCGATAACCTTGCCGGCGGCCAGGGTGTCGCGTTCACACAGTCGCCGGTCGGCGTGGATGCGATAAGCGAGTTTCGCATGACAGTGACCAATCCAAATGCGTCCTTTGGCCGGTCGGCCGGCGGCCAGATCACACTGGTATCCCCGCGCGGTGGTAACGATTTTCACGGCGTCGGCTATTGGTATCATCAGAATGACAACCTCAATGCGAACAGTTGGACGAATAATCGAACCGGAATTGCCAAAAGAGAGTTGAAGGACAACCGCGCCGGCTTCAGTGTCACCGGCCCCTTCTGGAAAAATCGGACTTTCTTCTTCGGCAACTATGAAATCCGTCGATTCCCTCAATCAACTACTTTTACCCGGCTGGTGCCGACCACGGCGCTGCGGAATGGCACGCTAAGCTTCCGCGATTCGACGGGGGCCATCGTTGCTTATCCGCTGGCAACTTCGAGTCGCTGCGGAACGGCAGGTAATTTAGCATGCGATCCGCGCGGCCTCGGCATCAGTCCGACGACTGCGGCAATGTTTAGTCTCATGCCCGCGGGCAATGATGTTACCCTCGGCGATGGGCTCAATACGATCGGCTTTCGCGGTGTCGCGCCTACATCGCTCAGCCTGGATGCGGTAACGTTTCGGCTCGACCACAAAATCACAAAGAAACTACAGTTCATGGGCCGATACGCATACCAGCGTGATCTCGCTCCGAGTGCTACGCAGTTAGATATCCGCGATCCCAGTAAGGTGGCTGTCCTTCGCTCATTGAACCGCCGCGGCACGGACGTAATTGGCGGGTTGGACTATACGATCTCCGCCAGCGTGGTGAACAGCTTTCGCTACGGGTGGGTCCGGAACAAGAACGATCTGGTCGGGACCAACCCATTCGCGGTTGCGGGAATGCTTAACCTCACCGGAACCAACAGCTCGATCGGCCAGGTTGGCGTCGACCTCGGCGTCCTCAATGAAGCGATCGACGTTGCGGCGCAATCGGCCCGCACCCAGATCATTGGGGACAAAAGTATTCAATTCTCAGACAACGTTGTGTGGAACAAAGGAAAGCACAGCTTCAATTTCGGCGGAGAGATCCGCTCGCTGCCCTTTAAATTTGTTCACAATGACCAGGTGACTTTCCTGACTGGCCCGATCGCCGCGTTGGCGTCAGGCAGTTTCCTGACGATTCCTGGGGTGAACCGCCCGCCGACGTGTGGCGCTACGGTGACCACGAACTGTCTTCGTAGCGGTGATGTTTCCACCTGGAATAATCTCTACGCGGCCACGTTGGGGATGCTGGACAACACCAGCATCGTAGGCGCACGCGACGGTAGCCTTCAGCCGCTGCCTTTCGGGACCGATCTGAACACCGAAACGTCGATGCACTACTACCAATTTAATTTTCAGGACACGTGGCGTAAGTCCTCGTCACTGACGCTGAATTTTGGCCTGACGTATAGTTGGTTGACGCCGCCCAAGGAGAAGCTCAACCGCATCGCCTTCGTCACCGATCTCGCGACCGGCGAAGTCTTCACAGCCAAAAGCTATCTCGAAAGGAAACGCCTCGCTGCCCAGCAGGGGCAGGTGTTCAATCCCACTCTTGCGGTCCGTCCAATAAGTGATTCGAACCGCAAGGAGCTGTTTGACACCGACCACAGTAATCTTGGACCCAGACTCGCCGTGGCTTGGAATCCCTCGTACCAAAGCGGTTTGTTGGGTTCGCTCATGGGCGATCGACGTACCGTGCTGCGCGCCGGCTTTGGCATCGTTTACGACCGCGTGAATACCGTCAGCGTGATTCTGCCTCCCGCCTTTGGCATCGGTTTTGGCCAGGTGCTGCAGGCGACGGCGCCACTCTGCAATGCATCCGGAACGCCAGGAACAGCATGCAACTCGAGTGCGGGTTTGGGGAACGCTGGTCTTGCAGCTTTCCGTCTGGGGCGCGATGGGAGCGTGCCAGTTCCCGCTTTCACCGGATCTACTTCGCCGATTGTGCCTGGAGCGACCGCCCTGGGAACGACCTACGCTACTGATCCCGAAAGAAAGGTGGGTCGCAACTACATGCTCGACTTCACCATCCAGCGCGAGATGCCGGGCAAGATGATTCTTGAGGTCGGTTATATCGGGCGGCTCGGGCGAGAACTCCCGACCGGGATCGATCTCAGTAACTCTCCGTATTTCTTCAAAGACGCGGCCAGTGGACAGACGTTCGCGGAAGCTTATGACAAAGTGGCATGCGTTCTTCGTGGAGATGCGGGCAAGACTTTCGGATCGTTCACTTGTCCGGCGGCTGTACAGAACCAACCCTGGTTTGACAATCAGTTGCCGGGCTTCGGGACCAACGGTGTCGTGACGAACTTCAGCAGTCTCTTTATCAACAACTCGGTCGCCACTCTGTTTTTGCAGATGGGTATCAAGCGTCTCGGACTTGGTCTTCCGGCCTACAATAGTCTCCAGCTTGCGGCGATCCTCATGGCGACGAGCGGCGGACGGTCGAACTACCACGCCGGGTTCGTAACGCTTCGCAACCGGCCGTGGCACGGTGTGCAATTCGACTTTAACTATACGCTGTCCAAAGCGCTTGATCAGGTCGGCGACGTTCAAAACAACCTCTCAGTGATCAGCACCGGGTTTGATCGAGACATCGACTATGGTTTTTCCCAAGCAGATCGTCGTCATGTTATCAATGGAATCTTTACTTACGATCTGCCGTTTGGGGAAGGCAAGCGCTACCTCTCGGGCAAGGAGCTGGATAAGGTTTTTGGCGGCTGGTACGTGTCGGGCATCTTCCGCACTTATTCAGGGCTGCCGCTGTTTGTCACCGACAATGCCGGCGTTTTTGGCCAGTTGGCCGGCGTACCAACGCAGGGGGCTATCCCGCTCGTTGACTCGAACAGTCTTAACACTGGCGTTTATAACGGCGTAGCGGGCTCGGGTGGTGTTGGCACATCGGGCAATCCGGCTGCGGGCGGAACGGGGCTGAATCTGTTTGCAAATCCGGAAGCTGCCTTCAAGTCGTTTCGGCGAATCCTGCTGAGTCAGGATGGCCGCCAAGGAAGAGCCATGGCCTTTCGCGGCCCGTGGTTCTGGAATCTGGATTTCCGGCTGGCAAAATCGACGCGAATTACAGAGCGAGTTAGCTGGGAACTCTCGGCCGACTTCTTCAACGTATTCAACCACGTCAACCTGGCAACGCCGTCTTTGAGCCTGAACAGTCCGGCTAACTTCGGCGTGTTCACGACGCAACTGGTTCCGCCCAACCGGACCGAAGGCTCACGTTGGATTCAGATTGGTATGCGCCTTAACTTTTGATCGATTATTAAGAGAACGCAACAGAGCCCAACAATGAGGAAATCTATTCTCTTTGCGGTCGCCGTTCTCTTTCAGGTCCTGCTTTGCTCAACCGCGCAAGGCGATGCGCGGTTTGAAATCTCCTATGACAAAGCAGTCCATCCAGGCCCGTTAACCGGACGTATAATTCTCGTCATTGCTCGCCGAGAAACGCCCGAGCCGCGCTTGCAAATAGGGCCAAATGCGACTCCGATTTTCGGCGTTGACGTTGAGGCTCTTCAACCCGGCCAAGCGACCGTCATTGGCGAGAGCACGTTCGGACATCCGGTTGAGAGCCTCACCCAACTACCTGCGGGCGATTATTACGTTCAGGCGATACTTAACGTTTACACAAAATGCGAGCGCAGTGACGGACGCGCACTCTGGGTGCATTGGGATATGCAGGGTAATTTCTTCAACAGCTCGCCCGGAAACCTCTACAGCGATGTTCAGAAGGTTCAACTCGATCCGTCAGCCGGATACAAGATCAGTCTGCGGTTGAATCACGTCATCGCGGCTGCCGATCCGCCGAAAGAAACAAAGTGGATCAAGCGCATCCAAATTAAGAGCGAGTTGTTGAGTAAGTTCTGGGGCATACCTGTCTATCTGGGCGCAACCGTCATTCTGCCAAAAGGCTACGATGAACATCCCGATGTGCGCTATCCAGTGCTCTACGCTCAAGGATATCTGGGCGCCCCTGCTTTCTATTTCAATGAAGATCCGAACAGCGCGAAACAGCAGGAAGGATTACGAACCTCGTCCAACGTTCAACCGGGCTATGAGTTTTTTCAGGAATGGACATCTGACAATTTCCCGCGCTTCCTGGCAGTCACCTTCGTCGAACCTTCACCGTTCTTTCCGGACGGCTACAGCGTGAACTCAGCCAACGACGGGCCGTACGGCGATGGTGTCACCCAAGAGTTGATTCCTTACGTCGAAAAACAGTTTCGCGCGATTGGGAAGCCGTACGCACGAATTCTAGAAGGCGCCTCCACTGGTGGATGGGGGTCGCTGAATCTTCAATTGAAACATCCTGATTTCTTTGGCGGCGCTTGGGTGTTCAATCCTGACCCGATTGATTTTCGTCGCTATCAATTGGTTAACATCTACGACGATCAAAACGCTTTCACGGCTCCCGGCGGTGCATGGATTCCGGGTGAAAGGCCGATGCGCCGCTCAGTCGAAGGCCAGGTGAATCTGACGGTCAGGCAGGTGAGCCAGTTCGAGGCAGTGCTCGGAAGCAAACGGCGTAGTGGCTACCAGTTCAACGCTTGGGAAGCGATCTATGGGCCCGTGGGGGACGACGGTTATCCTCGTGCGCTTTGGGACGCTCACACGGGAAAGATTGATCACGAGGTGGCATTGTATATGCGAGACAATGGTTATGATCTTCGTTACTACGCCGAAAAGAACTGGGCCATGCTGGGACCCAGGCTTACCGGCAAGCTGCACTTCATCTCCGGAGACATGGACAATTTTTACCTCAACCTGGCGGTCTATTTGTTCGAAGAGTTCGCGAAGAAGGCCACGAACCCGAAGAGTGATGTGACCTTTGATTATGGTCGCCCGCTGAAAGGACATTCATGGCACTCAAAGAATTTCGCCGACATGATGCGCGACATGGCTGAACACGTTAAGAGGAACAGACCCGCCAACGATAGTCTAGCCTGGTCAAAATACTAAAAGCGGAGGTTATTTTCATGGAGACCAAACTGCAAAGGGACGTGCGGTTGTTGAAAGCTTATTCGCTGCTCATCACCGTGCTGTTTACCCTGATCGCTTTCACGTCAATGACTCACGCAGACCAAAAAAACAAATTCGAAGAGATCGATGTCGAGCGGATCAACATCGTCGAGAAAGACGGCAAGTTGAAACTCGTGATTTCAAATAGCGAACGACAGCATCCAGGCACCATCGATGGAAGAACTCTGGCGCGCAAGCGGCCGGCAGGATTTCTGTTTTTCAATGATGCTGGCGATGAATGCGGTGGCTTAAGTTTCAGTGGCAATCAAAAAGACGGGAAAGGAAATGCCAGTGGGCTACTTGCCTTCGACCGGTTTCGTCAGGATCAAACTGTTGGCCTCCAGTACGGCGAAAGCAATGGACAATATTCAGCGGGCCTGCGTGTTTGGGATCGACCGGAGAGTTCGCTCGGGCCATTGATCGACAAGATGGTTGATATAGAGAAGATGAAAGAAGGGCCGGAAAAGACAGCGGCGATGAAGGCTTTACGAGAAATGCCTGCTGCGAGTACTGCGGAACGAGTCATGGTTGGCAGAGATCGTGAACAGGCCGCTGTGGTTCGGCTCTCTGACGCGAAAGGTAAACCGCGGCTCAAGCTTTCGGTGGATGCGGCCGGTGTATCGAAGCTCGAGTTCCTCGATGAGGCCGGCAAGGTAACCTACAGCTTGCCGCAGGACAGTAAGGCCGAGCGGAAGTAGGCAAATATATTTGAAATTTTGCACTGCGGCTTCAATGAATGCCCTGTCCCGTAGGGACATAATGTTTATAGACATCGAACTAATAGAATGTCTCAGCTCCTTTAGGAGCGAATTTAAGTTATCAGAATTCGTGAGGCAAGGGCTTAGTGCAGCATGTGTCGCACTATTGACATTTTGCAGCACTTGCAGTAAACAAACCTCCGCAAAGGCGGTGAAGAAAAACCCCCGGAGGAGAGAGATATGCGGATTACGCGGATGGTGCTGGGCTTCTGCTTTGTATGCGTGCTGTTCTGTTTGCCGGCCACGGCGCAAACAACTTCCAATATCGAAGGAACAATTAAAGACGCTCGCGGCGCGGTGGTTAAAGGCGCGCAGATCGCTGCCAGCTCAGCGTCGCTGTCTGTCGAGCGCACGACCACCAGCGACGAAAACGGGTTTTATCGGCT
Organism: Acidobacteriota bacterium; assembly: GCA_046728235.1. Classification (GTDB taxonomy): domain Bacteria; phylum Acidobacteriota; class Blastocatellia; order Pyrinomonadales; family Pyrinomonadaceae; genus UBA11740. Next base: position 21,652 of record JBKPEE010000030.1, on the reverse strand, counting down.
GGCGGCGCTGCCGGCCGGCACCTACGCCATTACCGTTTCCGCCAGCGGCTTTTCCAATAGTAGTTTTTCGAATGTTGAACTGCTCGTGAACCGCACGGTGTCCCTCGATGTGCAACTCGAAGTAGGTAACGTGAAGGAGCAAATCAATATCACCGCCGAGGCAGCCTTGATTGATCCGACGACTGCTGCGACCGGAGCGACGGTCACTCCGCGACAAATTCAGGACATGCCGGTTCAGGGGCGCAACTACCTTGACCTGATGCAACTGGTGCCGGGGGCGGTGATCAACCGGCAAGCCAACGTGGGCAGTGATAACTCCACGCCGGTGCTGGGTGAGCGGTCCGGAAACAACAACTTCATGATTGACGGCCAGCCGAATAAAAACACCGTCGATGGCGGCGCGGCGGCGCAGTTCAATCAGGAGACGATTGCTGAGTTCCAGGTATTGACGACCGGTTATAAAGCGGAATTCGGACAGGCTTCAGGCGCAATTGTCAATGTCATTACGAGGAGCGGCAATAACGAATATCACGGCGTGGGATCATTGTTCGTTCGCAATGATGCATTCGACTCATCAAACTTGCTGGATCCGACGCAGACGAAACCCGCGCTGCATCGCTATGACTACAGTCTGGCGGGTGGCGGGCCAATCATTAAAGATAAAATACTCTTTTTTGGTTCCGGCGAGCGGATTCAAGAAAACCGGCGTTTGAACTTTACTTTCCCCAAGACGGGAAACGCCCAGGTCGATCAGATTTTGCGCAATTTCGAAACTCCCTTCGACAATCCTTCACGGATTCGGGACACGCGCGGCTTTTTTAAATTGGATGAACCAATAGCGCGTCATCGTCTGTCGGAGGAAATCAACTACACCAATGGCGTGGTTAAGGAATTCCTGCCGCTTTCGTCGGCTACCAGCTTACCGTCGCGAAGAAACGACACGAGCTTGCGCAGTCTGCTGCTGGGATTCGCCGACACTGTGCTGCTGGGCGAGCAGGCCAATCCCTGGATCTTGACGTTGCGTGGCGGCTATCGCGGTGACCGATCGAACTCAGCGCCCGCGCATCCTGAAGCGGGAGTGGGAACCACCTTCAACGTATTCAGCTCTAACAATACGGGCGGCCTGTTCGGCGACCTGGGGTCTGTCGCGTTTGGCAACAACACGTCGGCGTCCTTCCTCGATCAGAAATACACTTCACTCGCAGCCAATGCCGCTCATCTCTTTGGCGATCATAATCTGAAGTTCGGCTGGAACTATCTCCGCACGCACGTTGATGGAGTCGAATCACAGATTCAAAATCTTCAGCTCTTCGCCACCGTGAATGACTTTCTCACCTACGGCCCGATCAACTCCGGCTTTTTCACGGTGACAACCGCCGGCGGTCTCACCCCAGCTGCCAACGAGATTCATTTGCGGAACGACTACAACGCGATCTTTGGACAGGATGACTGGAGATTTCGCCACAATCTCACTTTGAATTTGGGCTTTCGTTGGGATTATGACTCGGCGTTCCATATCAAAGAAAACATATCGCCGCGCATCGGTTTCGCCTGGCAGGCAACACCCAAGACAGTTATCCGCGGTCATGGCGGACGCTTCTATGATCAGTATCGCCTGGGTCTGACGCGCGACGTTCCGGCCTTTGGCGGCGCCGATCGCCGAGTTGTGCAGCCGTTTTCTTTTCCGCGCGGGTTCTATGGCGTGCCCACTCTGGCGCCCGCGGCGATAGACGCCTCGCTGTTTCCTGGCGGGTTGTGCGTCTCACCGAATCTCACCGATGCCCAAATCAGCGCCGGCAACGTGGCTTGCCCGGCCGCTTTTGCCGGCGGCGTTCCGCAATTGTTTATCGGCATAGACCGGCTCAACAAAGTAGTGGCCGCCGGGCACGCTGCGATTCCCGCGAACTCGGTGATAAATATTTCCAACATTCAATCGCTCTCGGGCCTGGCGCCGCAGCAGTTTGCGGATCAGGCGAGCGTGGCGGTCGGCAAAGCGCCGGGTTTCTTTTTCTGGGGACCATTCGGCACGTTGACTCATGCCGCTATTCCGGCGCAGATTCTTCCGACTAGTATCGACAGCACTTTTAGCACGCCTTTTACCAACAGCTTCAGCCTTGGGGTGCAGCGCGAGATCACCAGGGACCTGGTCGTGGCCGCAGACTATTACCACCGCAAGATGCATAATCTGCTGGGAACGCGCGAGTCCAATATTTCATTTGTGTCGCGCGTCGGCGCCCGAACTTTTCTGCCGCCATTTGCCGCCGGCGCGATTAATACGTTCGGCCCCTTTTACGAAGGCAGCTACGACGGTCTGATTGTTAGCTTCAACAAGCGCTTGAGCCATCGATTTATCCTGAACGGCGACTATGCGTGGGCCAGAGAGACTGACAATCAGCTCGGGATCAACGCGCTTCCTTCTGACAGCTTTATTGGAATTGCGCCATTGGTTTCCAGCACTGAAAATAAAGTGCTCATGACCAATGCCAGTGGTCCATACGTGAGAGTGAGCGGCCGGTTGGTGCAGCAAGCGAACACCTTTGTTAACGGCCCTGACCGCGACAAGGGTCCGTCGGATCTGTCGCTCAATCACACCTTTCAGGTGAACGGCTTGCTCGAACTTCCGTGGCAAATTCAATTGAGCGGCATCTTTCGGGCGCAAAGCGGATTTCACCACAGTCTCACCGGTACCAGCACTGCAACACATGATCTGGATCCCGATGGCGACGGGACGTTCAATGGCATCGATCTAGGTCCGGGCCGGAATGCATTTACAGCACCAACGTATGTCAATCTCGATATGCGATTCGCCAAGCGTTTCAACCTCGGCGAGCGGGCCAAACTACAAGTGCTGTTCGAGTTTTTCAACCTGTTCAATCGACAGAATCCTGCGGCCGTGGAAACCACGACCACCAACGCCAATCTAACGTTCGGCGCGTTGAAGCAGGTGCTGCCCGGGCGCGAAGGTCAATTCGGAGTGAGACTTGAGTTCTGACAGGTTGAGTTTCGGATGAGGCGCGCACAGCTGGCGGGTGAACACATTTTTAAGCCTGAAGGCGGCTGGCTTCAAGAGTCGATTAAACGTGGTGATAAGTTTCGTGTAGTTCGTGTGAATTCGTGGATCGTTTCTGTTCGTTCGGGAAACACGGAGGATCCACGAATTCACACGAAGCAACACGAACGGGCACTTCTGACTAGAGAGCTCGATCTGACTTTTTAGGCAAGGCGTCTGAAGGTCCCTGGACGGATTTGATTTTCGTCGCGACGGGTCATTTCGATTTGCTGGTTGGTTTCGGACTAATCCATATTTTATTAGCCCTTGCGGGAACCTGAAGGGCGAATTCACTGGGAGCTATCATATGAATATTCGAGAAGTGATCTGCGGGGGACTGCTGTGTCTGGTCTCGGCCGTCTTCGCGTTCGGTCAGGGAACACGTTTGCTGCGGCATCCTACGGTTAGTCGCGATTCAGTGGCGTTTGAATACGCCGGCGATCTCTGGGTCGTGGGCCGGAGCGGCGGACAGGCGCGCCGGTTGACCTCCACACAGGGCGCCGAGATCGATCCCTTTTTCTCTCCGGATGGTTCGCAGATCGCTTTTACCGCGACCGTCGCTGGAAACACCGATGTTTATGTCGTTCCAACTGCTGGCGGTGATCCAAAGCGGTTGACTTATCACCCCGGCCTCGATCGCGCGCGCGGTTGGACACCGGATGGCCGCCACGTCATCTTTGCTTCAGTGCGCGACAGTTCGCCGCAGCAGGCTTACTTTCAGCTTTGGTCAGTCAGCGTTGATGGTGGATTTCCTGAACGTCTGCCCATGCCCCGTGCCTTCAGCGCGTCCTACTCGCCGGATGCGCGACGCATCGCGTACGACGAGATCACGCTGGCATTTACACCAGATTGGTACGAAGCCAGCATGTGGCGCCACTATCGCGGCGGTCGCACTCACCCAGTCCAGGTGATGAACCTCGCCAACTATTCGGTCGAGAAGCTGCCGTGGACGGACAGCAACGATAGCTTACCGATGTGGATTGGCAACACGATCTATTTTCTGTCCGATCGCAACGTCACCACCAACCTGTTCGCTTATAACGAAAGCACTAAGCAAGTAACGCAGCTTACGCATCACGACGACTTCGACATCATGACGGCTTCGGCTGGTGCTGACGCGGTTGTTTACGAGCAGGCTGGTTATATCTATTTAGTGGATGCGAAGACGAATAAGTCGCAAAGACTCGACATTCAAGTAACCGGGGATCTTCCGTGGACGCGACCACAGTTCAAGAAAGTCATCAGCATGATTCGCAACTCGGCGCTATCGCCGACCGGAGTGCGTGCCGCATTCGAAGCCCGCGGTGAAATCTTCACCGTGCCGGCAGAGAAAGGCGATTATCGAAATCTGACGCAAAGCCCTGGCGCGCACGATCGCAGTCCCGCATGGTCTCCTGATGGCGCCCAACTGGCGTGGCTTTCAGACTCGAGTGGAGAGTATCAACTCATGCTTGGCGATCCGCTGGGCCTCACCACGCCGAAAGCGATCCAATTGCCATCGCACGCGTTCTTTTCTGCGCCGGCATGGTCACCGGATGGAACGCAGATTCTGCTTCAGGACAATCATCGCAATCTTTGGTTGATCGAAGTCCCAACCGGTAAAGCAACGAAGCTCGATACCGACAACTATCCCGATCCGGCGCGCTCTTTCGATGCAGTTTGGTCGCCCGATTCGAAGTGGATCGCGTATTCCACGAACCTTCCCAGCCGCTTACGGGCAATCTTTATTTACTCTTTGGCCGAAAAAAAATCTCATCAGATCACCGACGGCATGGCCGATTCGATCTCGCCGGCCTTCGACGCGAGTGGCAAGTATCTCTACTTCATGGCCAGCACGAACTATGGGCCAAGCACCGGTTGGCTGGAGATGAGTTCGATCGATCGACCCGTGCGACGCGCGATTTACCTTGCGGTCTTGAGCGCCACCGAGCCGTCGCCCCTTTTGCCTGAGACTGGCGACGAACCACCACCGCGACCGACACCCGCCGAGACCGCGCCGCCGCCGCCGACACCCGTACCGCCGCGCACGATGAACGTGCGGATCGACTTTGATCGCATCGGGCAAAGAATAATTGCGTTAAATATTCCGCCGGGTGATTACAGCAACCTGACTGGCGGTGCGGCGGGAACTTTTTACTACACCGAGCCGATTCTGACGACTGCACCGGCACCACCCTCGTTACGCTTGCAGCGGTATCAATTGAGAGAGCGCACGGCCGCGCCTCTTCTCGAAGGTATTCGTTCATATTCATTGTCAGCCGACAAGAAGAAGCTTCTTTATCAGGGAAGCGCCGGCGGCGGCACAACGTGGGGAATAGTTCCGACTGATCGCCCGGCGCCTGTCAAAGTTGGCGATGGACCATTGAACCTGGCCCAACTCGAAATGAAGGTAGATCCACGCGCTGAATGGGCCGATATCTTTCGCGAGACCTGGCGAATTCAACGCGAATACTTCTACGACCCCAAGTTTCACGGTAATGATTGGCAAGCGATCTATGAAAAGTATCGGCCGTTGCTAACTTACGTTGGTCATCGGAATGATCTTGGGTATTTGATCGCGATGGTGGGCGGCGAGTTGACCGTGGGCCACTCGTATTTGACTGGTACCGGCGATGTGCCGGGCGAAGATCCGGTTACCGTCGGATTATTGGGCGCAGACTTTGTGATCGAGAACGGTCGTTATCGAATCAAGAAAATTTACACTGGCGAGAGTTGGAACCCTGATCTGCGCGCGCCGCTCAGCGCGCCGGGAATTCAAGTCAGCGAAGGCGATTATCTGCTGGAAGTGAATGGCAGACAGCTGGCTGCGACCACAAATCTTTACAGCATGTTCGAAGGTACCGCCGGTCGCCAAACCCTCATTCGCGTCGGAAAAAATCCTTCGGATGAAGGTTCACGGATCGTGACCGTGATTCCGGTCCCTAATGAAGATGGGTTACGAACGCGTGCGTGGATCGAAGACAATCGCCGGCTAGTGGATAAACTTTCCAACGGGAAGTTGGCATACGTTTGGCTGCCCAACACCGCCGGTACCGGTTACACCTACTTTACTCGTTATTACTACGCGCAACAGGATAAAGAAGGCGCGATTATCGACGAGCGATACAATCACGGGGGACAGGTCGCGGATTACATCGTGAATGAACTTGACCGAAGACTGATGGGCTACTTTGCGCAGCGTGATGGGCAGCCGGCAACTTCTCCGATCGCCGGCATTTATGGGCCGAAGGTAATGATCATCAACGAATCAGCCGGCTCAGGCGGCGACGCTTTGCCTTACATGTTTCATTTGCGCCGGCTGGGGCCACTTGTCGGCAAACGCACTTGGGGCGGACTCGTAGGTACACTCGGTTTTCCATCCACGATCGATGGCGGTGGCATCACCGCGCCGAATCTGGCTTTCTATGATCTGTCAGGCAATTGGGCCGTCGAAAATGAAGGCGTGCCACCGGATATCGAAGTGGAATACACCCCCGCGGAAGTAATTAAAGGGCACGATCCGCAGCTTGAGCGCGCCGTGCAGGAAGCCGTGAAACTGCTTGAGCAGAATCCCGTGCGCAAAGTTCCCAGGCCGGCGCCGATTGATCGGGTATCGAAACCGCGCACGAGATAGAAACCGGCCGTATGGAGTGCGCTGACTTGTCAGCGCTTTGGAAAGCGGCGACCAGTCGCCGCACTCCGAAAAAGTGCGCCCGTGCCGCGGGCTGGTGAGTCAATGAAACGCAACCTTCAAACAACATTCCGTCTTTACGTCGTCGCCGGCATGGCCGCGATGGTTTTGCTTCTGCCGCAACTCACCGCGGCACAGACCGTCAACGTCGATCGGGTAGTTGCCGAGCTCGAACCTGAAATTCAGCGCATGCTGCTGGCGGGAAACATTCCCTCGGCCTCGATCGCTTTAATCTCAGGCGATCGAGTGATCTGGACCAACGCTTACGGCTACTCAAATCTCTGGGCGCGCACGCCGGCGACGCCGAACACGGTCTACCTGATTGGCTCGACCTTCAAGGCGATGTCCACCATAGCGCTGTTTCAGCAAATGGAGCAGGGCAAATTCAAACTTGACGATCCCGTAAACAATTATCTGACCGATTTCAAGATCCAGGGTGAAGACCCGCAGCACCCGATTACTTTTCGTCACCTGTTGACCCACACTTCCGGTTTGCCCGGGGACTTCGGTGGATTCCCCGTATGGGGTGATACTGTGCCGCCCTCGCTGGATGATTACTTGCGCAAATCGCTGAAGGTGAACCGGCCGCCGTTGGCCAGGGTGGAATATTCGAACATGGCGTTCACCCTGGTTGCCTATCTGGTGCAAAAGTTTTCCGGCGTGCCTTACAAGCAATACATTCAGGAGCACATCTGGGGGCCTTTGGAGATGACCAGTACTGCTTTTGAACCACGACCGGAGATGGAAGAAAGACTCGCGATTCCGTACGTCGTGGATGATAAGACCGGCAGCCAGGTCGGGACCGTAAGACTCAAGGCGTCGGTTTGGCCGGCCGGTATTGTCTATGGCACGGTGCTTAATCAAGCCAATTGGCTAATCACCAATCTGAACGGCGGAGTATTCAAAGATAAACGACTTATCAGCCAGCAGACGCTGGAGCAGATGTTCACGCGTCAATACGATCAATTCAAAGGCGGCATCGAAGGCATCTGGGGAAATGAAACTGCTGGATTCGGACTGACCTGGTGGACCGAGGTCCGCGACGGCGACCGTTATATTGCACACAGCGGCAGCGTGCCTGGCTATACCGCATTCTTACTGGGCAATCGCGATCGCAAGCTGGGCTTCGCGATTCTCACCAACGGCAATCGCGCGCATCCGCACCTGTTTAAGTTGGCGGACAAAGCCATGGATTTGATGAAGAAGTACAGCAGTGCGACGAGCGAGAAGGCCACGTCGAGCAGATGAAGTCGCTCGCAAAAGCGAGCGGAAGACAGGATGGTGATGAAGTCCGCGAAGCAGGCGACCGGCGAATAGCCCGCCGCTTTTAGAGAGTGTGTCAAAACTCGAATTTGACGTTTGACCTGCACGTTGCTGCGTTTCGTGTTAGTTCGTGTGATTTCGGGGATCGTTTTTTGGCGGCGTAACGGACGATCCACGAAATCACACGAACCAACACGAAGAAAAACATGAAGAGGAATTCGAGTTTTGATACGGCTTCTAAAGCGCTGGGCTAGTTTCATTCATCCGCTTCGCGGGTGAGAAAACCAGCCAGCGATGATTTTCGCGTCCGCGGGAAGGCATTCAGGAATCGATCTGCTAATGAAATCATGATCATGAAAAGTCTCCAAAAACTCCTAATCCTACTCCTTTCACTTTCGCTCTTGGCGCTCGCGCAAGGCCAATCGCGCTCTCAACCTCAATCCTTCGACATCATTATAAAAGGCGGTACGGTTTATGACGGCACCGGTGGCCCCGGCGTCAAAGCCGACGTAGGAATCAAAGGCGATCGCATCGCGGCGATCGGCAATCTGAGTCGCGCTATTGCGACTACCATCGTCGACGCGAAAGGGCTTGCCGTTGCTCCCGGCTTCATTAACATGCTTTCTCACTCTGAAACGTCCCTGATTCGCGATCCACGTTCGTTGAGTGAAATAAAACAAGGCGTCACTACGCAGATTTTCGGCGAATTGTCGATGGGGCCGCTCAACGATCAGATGAAACAGCGGCTGCGCGAACAACAAGGCGATGTGAAATATGACATCGAATGGACCACGCTCGCCGAATACCTGAACTATCTTGAAAAGCGCGGCGTCTCTCAGAATTTCGCTTCGTTCATCGGCGCGGCAACGATTCGCGAAAACGTTATCGGTCTCGAAGACAAACCACCGACGCCGGAACAACTCGCTCAGATGCGCGAACTGGTGCGGCGCGAGATGGAAGCAGGCGCACTCGGCATCACTACGGCATTGATTTACCCGCCCGCCTTCTTTGCGAAGACCGATGAGCTGATCGAGCTGTGCAAAGTCGCCGCCAAATATAAGGGCAAGTACACCGTGCACATGCGCAGCGAAGGAAATCAGTTGATCGAAGGCGTTCAGGAAACGATGCGCATTGGTCGCGAAGCCGGCCTGCCAGTTGAAATCTATCATCTGAAAGCATTAGGCAAAGACAACTGGTCCAAGATGGATCAGGTGATCAAAATGATCGAGGACGCGCGCCGGCAGGGTGTAAAGATCAGCGCCAACATGTACACGTATACAGCCGGCGGCACGGGCCTGGACGCGTCCATGCCGCCCTGGGTATTCGATGGCGGACGCGAAGCTGCCTACAAACGGCTGCAGGATCCGGCCACGCGTAGAAAAATCGCCGACGCGATTCGCACGCCTACCAATGAATGGGAGAACCTTTATTTGGCCGCCGGCTCGCCCGATCGAATTCTGCTTGCGAGCTTCAAATCAGAAAAGCTGAAACCGCTGACTGGTAAAACGCTCGCCGAAGTCGCGCGTATGCGGGGGCAGGACCCGGTCGAGACCATCATGGATCTGGTCCTCGAGGATCGATCGCGTATCGGCACGATTTACTTTCTGATGAGCGAAGAGAATATCAAGAAGCAAATACGCCTGCCGTGGGTTTCATTCGGCTCGGATGCTGCTTCGATTGCGCCCGAGGGCGTCTTTCTCAAGTCGGCCGCGCACCCCCGCGCTTATGGAAACTTTGCGCGGCTGTTGGGCAAGTACGTCCGCGAAGAAAAGGTGATCTCATTGTCAGAAGCTGTGCGCCGTCTTTCAGGACTGCCGGCGACTAATCTTGGCTTGGATCATCGCGGTTTTCTCAAACCCGGAATGTTTGCCGATGTGGTCGTGTTCGACAGCCAAACGATCGCCGACCGTGCCACCTTTGATAACCCGCATCAGTTGGCGGTCGGCGTCAAGCATGTTTTGGTTAACGGAGTTCAGGTGCTTAAAGACGGCGAACACACGGGCGCGAAACCGGGCAAGGCTTTGTGGGGACCGGGCAAGATTAAATGAATTTTGGTTCGACTGGAGCGCAAGCGTCCTGGCTTGCAATGAGCGCGGAGCGCGAACTAAGCGAGCAACCGAGACGGCTGCGCTCCAGTCCGGTTGTGCTTGCGGCTGATTGTTATTTAAACGTTTCATTCGGAGATTTCGATGACCATTACTATAAGAACTTCGCTTAAGCTGGTTGCCATAATATTTCTTTTTCCGCTCCTGCTTCACGCTCAAACCAATCCACCGGATCCGCCGGAAGGTTTCGACAAAATTGAACAGATGGTTCCCATGCGCGACGGTGTGAAGCTGCACACGATCATCTACAGTCCCAAGTCATCGCGCGATCCACTGCCGATTCTTTTCAATCGCACTCCCTATGGCATCGACAACATCTATCGTGGCTTCGCGGCTCCCAGCTCGTTGCAGGAGCTGATCGACGAAGGGTTTATCTTTGCTTTCCAGGACATTCGCGGCAAGTTCAAATCCGAAGGGCAGTTCATTATGCAACGTCCGCCGCGCGGGCCGCTTAATTCAACGGCCATAGACGAAGGTACCGACACCTACGACACGATCGATTGGATGATCAAAAACGTGCGTCACAACAACGGTCGCGTCGGAATGGTCGGCACATCATATCCCGGGTGGCTGGTGGTGATGGCAATCATTGATCCACATCCGGCGTTGAAAGCTGTCACCGAGCAGGCCACACCCGCAGATATGTTTCTGGGCGATGACTTTCATCACAACGGAGCCTTCAGGCTGAGCTACGGTTTCGAATATGCCTACGAGCTGGAGACCTCAAACGCATTGACGAACTTTAACTTCGATCGTTATGACACCTACCAATCGTATCTTCAGCTTGGCCCGCTCTCGAATGCAGACGCGAAATACTTTCATGGAAAGTTGCCAACCTGGAACAACTTTGTCTCGCATGCGAATTATGATCAGTTTTGGCAGCAACAAGCATTAGTGGCCCAACTAAAAAAACCGACAGTGCCGATCATGCATGTTGGCGGGTGGTGGGACCAGGAAGACTTCTATGGCCCCCTCAAAGCTTATGAGATTTTAGAGAAGACCGACACCAGCCACTTGAATTATCTGGTGGTCGGCCCGTGGAATCACGGAGGATGGAACCGCTTGACCGGCGACAAGTTGGGGTCTATCGATTTTGGCAATCCCGCGAGTCAATATTATCGCGCGAATATCCTACGGCCCTGGTTTGCCTATTACTTAAAGGATAAAGGCAAGCTTAATCAGCCTGAGGCGGTGACTTTCGAGACCGGATCAAACCGCTGGACTTCGTTCGATGCCTGGCCGCCGCGGTCAAATGTCACTCAACGAAATCTCTACTTTCATGCGAACCGAACGCTTTCTTTCGATCCGCCAACTGGCGTGCAGACGCAATTCGATAGTTATGTATCAGATCCAGCTCATCCGGTGCCTTACCGACAGCGACCCATCGAACCTACTTACAATCCAGCCGGTCAGGGCGGCTCGCGGTGGTCCACTTGGCTCGTGGAAGACCAACGCTTTGTTGATAATCGGCCGGATGTGTTGACCTGGGAAACCGAACCCCTGAAGGAAGACACGGTCATTGCCGGTGATATCGTGGCCCATCTCTTTGCGTCGACGTCAGGCACGGACAGTGATTGGGTAGTGAAACTCATCGACGTCTATCCGGAAAGTTATGGAAAAGATCCGAAGATGGGCGGTTATCAATTGATGATCGCCGATGAGATCCTGCGCGGGCGCTTTCGCAATTCATTTACTAAACCCGAGCCGATTCCGGCAAACCAGGTCATCGAGTATCCAATCGACCTGCATACGAACAATCACGCCTTCCTGCAAGGCCACCGAATAATGGTGCAGGTGCAAAGTACCTGGTTTCCGCTCTACGATCTGAATCCACAGAAGTTTGTGCCGAACATTTTTCTGGCAAAGGAAACTGACTTTCAGGTCGCCACGCAACGAGTGTTTCGCTCCGGCCGGAATGCCTCGTATATCGCCCTGCCGGTGAAGATGCGCTGAGTGTTTTTCAGGAGGCCCGACTGTGAAAAAAACGATCGCTTTACTTCTATCTGCCCTGGCTTTGGCATCTTTCGTCGTGGCCCAGGTTCCTAACAATCCGACTTTCACTAAGAAAGAAACGCCGGCACCAGCTCCGGAGCCTTCGCCAGAAGGTGTTCATGAAATGACCGCTGCTGATGTCGAAAGCTTTCTGGACGGTATCGTGCCTTTGCAGCTCAAGCAGTCAGACATCGCGGGCGCCACCATATCAGTCGTAAAGGACGGCAAAGTGCTCTTTGCCAAAGGCTACGGCTACGCGGATGTGCAAAAGAAACAGTCGGTGTCGCCCCAGGACACGCTGTTTCGGCCGGGTTCCATTTCAAAGCTCTTCACCTGGACCGCCATCATGCAATTGTTCGAACAGGGCAAGCTCGATCTGGACCGGGATGTGAACGACTATCTCGATTTCAAAATTCCTGATGCGTTTGGCAAGCCGATCACGCTCAAGAACATAATGACTCACACTCCCGGTTTTGAAGAGCAAGTCAAAGATCTCTTCACCACTACAGCTGTCACGCCTAACCTGGGCGACTATCTAAAAAAGCATATTCCGTCCCGCATCTATCCGCCCGGCACAGTCCCCGCCTATTCAAATTACGCGACTGCGGTGGCCGGCTACATTGTGCAGCGGGTGTCGGGTCGGCCCTTCGAAGAATACATTGCTGAGAATATTTTCAAACCGCTCAATATGACGCACTCGACCTTTGCGCAGCCGCTGCCGTCCAGTCTTGCTCCGCTTATGTCCGCCGGCTACCGGCAGGGCTCAGATCCTTCAGAGCCTTTTGAAATTATCAATCCGTTTCCGGCTGGAAGTCTCAGCAGCAGCGCGACCGACATGGCCCAATTCATGTTGGCCCATCTACAGGACGGACAGTTCGGGGGCGCGCAGATTCTCAAACCTGAGACTGCGCGCCTGATGCACAGCCGTTTGTTCGGACTCGATACGGCCGCAAATGCGATGTGCTATGGCTTTTATGAAGAGTCGCGCAACGGCCAGCGAATAATTGGTCACGGCGGGGACACGATCTACTTCCACAGCGATTTGCATCTGGTTTTGGATCAGAAGGTTGGCTTTTTCGTTTCCTATAACAGCGCCGGTACCAGCAGCGGACTCTCAGGGCCAAGGGTGACTCTGTGGGACGCCTTTCTCGATCGTTATTATCCCTACTCGGTTCCGGCGCCGAGCTTTGCCGGAGCAAAAGACGCGGCCAAAGCGGTCTCTGGCACCTACACCTTAAGCCGGCGCAGCGAGACTTCATTTCTCAAAACGGCAGCATTGCTGGGCCAGGCCGCGGTCGCACCCACCGCCGATGGTGATATCCAGGTGTCGCTGTTGACCGGCGCGAACGGCAAACCAAAACACTGGCAGGCGATCAGCCCGACTACGTTTCTCGAGCGAGACGGACCGGACAAATTGGTTTTCAAACCGGATGAGAATGGGCAAATGGAGATGATCCTGCCGTATCCATTCTTTGTCGGGCAACGAGTGGGCGCGCTGCAGAATGGGAAGCTGCTGCTTACGGTCCTTTGCATCTCGCTTTTGTTAATGCTTTTGACGCTAATCCTTTGGCCCGTGGCCTGGTTCGTCAGAAGGCATTTCGGCCGGCGGTTGGAGTTGTTGCCGCGCGAACGATGGCTGCGGTTCGGAGTGCGACTCGTTTTTATCCTGGATCTGATTTTCATTGCGGGACTGTTGGGATTGGTGACCTATGGACTTACGCATCTTCAGGTCCTCAGCGACCAGGGAATCAAGTGGTTTTATTTGATCCAGTTTGTCGGTTTGCTGGGCGCGGTCGGCACACTTGTCGCGCTGGTGAATGCGGTGTCCGCGTGGATGAGCAAGCGCCGGACCATTTGGGGAAAATTAAGAGCGACGGTATTGCTGCTGGCGTGTCTTGGGCTGCTGTGGTTCTCGTTCGCGGGAAATCTTTTGCATTTTAGCTCGACGTATTAAGTAGGTAGTCGAGCTTTGCTCAAAAGCTTTCGCGACCAAGTGTTGATTTTCAGCCGCGTAGCGGCAAATGAGTTTAGCCGGGCCTTTCAAGGCCCGGTCACGGACCGAAAATCGAAACGCATCGGCTGCTGTCACTAGTTCCGGCCTTAAAAGGCCGGGCTAAATTCAATTCGCCGCTACGCGGCGACAAAGCAGTCCAGCGCTAAGCGTCCAGTGCATAGACTTTTGAGGCAAAGCCTTGTAGTTGCCGGTGCTGCGGCACATCGGATCAAGATCATGAGACAACTGTCATTAACCAAAGCATTAGCTGCGGTGCTACTTGCCCTGGCGATTACGACCAGCGCCACCGCAGGTCCGCGTCTTTCGAGAAGAGTTGATCTTCCGCAGGGAACTATATCTAAACCTGCTCCCGCTCCGGCCCGATGGCGACCTCTGATTGGCGAGTATGTTCGCGAAAGTGAAACCGTGATCATTCTCGAAAATGACGGCAAGCTGTGTGCCTTGTTCAATCGACACGACCTGGTTCCCTTACGAGAAGTCACCAACGATTCATTTGAGTTCGACAACTCCACCGCTCGCCAGGACGCGCACATTCTGTTTTCACGTGATGGTCGCGGGCGCGTGACCCAGGTCGCCCTCGGCAAATTACTGTATAAACGAAAACCGCTGGGACCCGAAGAGGGCGCCGCTCAGCTTAAAGTCCAGCCGCTGCGCCCGGTTCCAATTCTCATTAAAGAGGCGCTGGCAGCCCAGCCGCCGAATGAAACCGGAGATTTTCTGCCTACGGATCTAGTGGAGCTGACCAAACTCGATCCGACGATCAAGCTTGATATTCGTTACGCCACCACCAACAATTTGTTCGATACCGTCTTCTATTCGCAGGCGCGCGCCTTTTTGCAACGTCCGGCCGCGGAAGCTTTGGTGCGCGTTAATCAAAAGCTCAAGGCGTCCGGTTACGGCCTACTGGTCCATGATGGATATCGACCATGGTATGTGACCAAAGTGTTCTGGGATGCCACGCCCGATGATAAGAAACTCTTTGTCGCGGATCCGTCCAAGGGCTCGCGCCACAATCGAGGCTGTGCGGTTGATCTAACGCTTTACGATCTGAAGACGGGGAAACCGATTGAGATGGTCAGCACCTATGACGAAACCACCGACCGCGCCTATCCGAATTATCCGGGCGGCACTTCGCTGCAACGTTGGCATCGTGATTTCCTGCGGGCGGCGATGGAGTCAGAAGGCTTCACGGTATACGAGGCCGAGTGGTGGCACTTTGATTACAAGGATTGGCAGAAGTATCGCATCGGCAACGTGAGATTCGAACAGATACCGTAAATCGGTAGTGCCCCGGTTTGGAGTACCGCCTTTAGACGGAAGGAGACCAATTTAGACATTCCGCCTGAAGGCGGTACTCCGAAACAGAAATTAGGGCACTACCCTTGAATCAGTACAGCTTGCATGTCACGTCAACTTAGGTCCGGAGATGACAGAACTTATCAGGAAAAACTCCATGCGCGTAGGTTTGATCTTGACGCTGCTCTTCTGCGCGGCAACCACTCCTGGTCAGCAAACGACTGCACCTCAGACATCTGAAGTCAGGATTGACTTCAATCGCCGCGTGCCGATGCGCGACCGCACTGAATTGTCCGCCGACGTTTACCGGCCCAAAGCCGCAGGACGCTTTCCCGTTATTTTGAATCGCACTCCATACACCAAGACGAGCGCCGGCAACTTCAAGATTGCGCAATACTTCGTATCGCATGGCTATGTGGTTGTTTTCATGGATGTGCGCGGACGCGGAGATTCAGACGGCACCTTCGAGCCTTATCGCAACGATGGCCAGGACGGCTATGACGCGATCGAATGGTGCGCCGCGCAGGAATGGTCGAGTGGCAAGGTGGGTACCGTTGGTGGTTCATACAACGGCGCCATTCAATGGCTCACCGCAGTCAAGCAGCCGCCACACCTCGCGACCATGATTGTGCTCGCGTCGCCATCCGATCCGTTTGTGGAGTGGCCGACGGGGCAACCGTTGCCGGTGGACATCAGCTGGTATCACTTCACCTCAGGTCATGTGCTCCAAAACATGGAAGCCGTGGACTGGAAGAAGCTCTACGAGCATCTGCCGCTCATCACGATGGATGAGGCAATGGGCCGTCCGAACCGTTTCTGGAAGGATGAGGTTGAGCACGCCAAGCTGGATAGCTGGTGGGAATACAAGCGTTATCAGAACAAATACGAGCGCGTGCGCGTTCCCGTGCTCAACATCTCTGGTTGGTATGACGATGAGCAGGTTGGTACGCCGCTGAATTTCATGGGTGTCACCAGCAAAGGCCCGACCGCCGAGGTGCGCCGGAGTCAAAGACTTTTGATCGGACCGTGGCCGCACGCCATCAACTCCTCGACGAAACTGGGTCAAATCGATTTTGGTCCGACGGCCGTTATCGACATGAACGCGTACTGGCTGCGTTGGTTTGATTACTGGTTGAAGGGAATTCGGAACGGCGTGTCGCAGGAGGCGCCGGTGCGAATTTTCGTGATGAGCGGAAATGGCTGGCGCGACGAAAACGAGTGGCCGATCGCTCGCACGCACTGGACAAAATACTATCTCCACAGCAAGGGACGAGCGAATACGCTTTCCGGTGACGGCGCCTTATCAACCACGGCGCCCGCGAGCGAGCCCGCAGACAATTATTCTTATGACCCGGCGAAGCCCGTTCCCTTTATCACTGATGCGAGTTTCGCCCAGATCGGCGGACCGGATGACTATCGCACGGTCGAAGAGCGTGCGGACGTGCTGGTCTATACGAGCGAGCCGCTGACAGACAATATAGAAGTTTGCGGACCGCTCCGCGTACACCTGGCCGCGGCGTCTTCCGCCCGCGATACTGATTTTATGGCGAAGCTGATTGACGTTTGGCCGAACGGATTTGCGCAGCGACTGAATGACGGGATGGTACGAGCGCGGTTCCGCCAGGGGATGGACAAGCCTTCATTAATCGAACCCGGACGCGTTTACGATTACGATCTTGATCTATGGAATACGTGCCAGGTGTATGGCCAGGGCCATCGCATCAGAATAGAAATTTCTTCCAGCGCCTTTCCCAAGTATGACCGCAACCTCAACACCGGGGACGCCCTGGGACAGACAACCCAGATGCAGGTTGCCGCGCAGAAGATCTACCACGACCGCGAACATCCGACCTATGTAGTCCTGCCGATAGTGCCGCGCAAACCCTGAATCGATAGCATCGAGATCAGAAGACTCAGGTTCACTCTTCATCAGAGCTGAGCGTGGTAGAATTCGCCGTTTGCCGCCGCCCATGCTCCTGCTCCAGCGCACGTCGAATATTGGGATAAACATCAAAGAGGATCTCAAGATCCTTCCGCCTCAATTTATAAAACGAACAGGGACTAACTGCCGTGACGGTTGCATTGCGCGGGCGATGATCGAGGAATGCGCCTTCGCCGAAAAAGTTGCCGGCCATCAGCGTCGCCACGTGACGCCATTTCGATCCTTCGCGCCGGGAAATGCGCACTACCCCGCGCGCAATCAGATAAAGAGAATCACCGGCGTCGCCTTCTCTGAAGATTACCTCTCGCGCCACCGCAGATTGCGGTCGCAGTCGCGCGGCCAGTACCGAAAAGTCTTCCGGCGGCAGATCACGCAGGAAGGGAACGCTGCGAAGCAGTTCCGCGGGTGTAGTTTTGAGCTTCGCAATTTCGAAACTGCGTGACCGACCCATTCCGCTTCGCAATTCTTCCACCAGGCGATCGGCCACGGACTCAGGAAGCGTTCCGGCGCTTTCCTGACTTTCGACAAACGCGACTTCTGCCAGCAAAATGAGTCGCCGGCCCAGATCCTCCTGCAGATCATTCACGAATTCCGGGAATTGTTCGGCAGTCTGGTCGAGTCTTTCCTGAGCGGCCCGGTGCCGCTCGCCGTAAGAGTCAAGTACTTCGTCGATAACCTGATGCGGCATTGCTTCAATGCGCGCCAGATTCTCCAGAACCGAGAGGACGCGACCGCTGGCCTGGTATTCGCCCCACGCTACATCGTAGTCGAGCGCAACTCGTCGCAGGCGGATTCGTTCGGCCACACGTGAGGCCGTCTTGAATCGATCGAGCGCACGCAGAAACACGCGCTCAAGGCGATGTCGATGCAGCCGGCGTATTGGTGAGATCAGGTAAACGCCTCGATAGCGCATGGCGTCTTGTTGCACATCGACTGCCAGCGTTAGTTCGCGAAAGGCTGCTTCGGTCAGCTGACCTTTGTCGAAAAGCTCCACGTAGGTTGCCCGTTCCTCAGCAAAGGCGCGCAGGAAGGCAATGCGCCTTTGCCGGTTATGGTTCAGCTCCAGCCGCGTCAGGTCATCGAGTTCGGCTTTGGTGCCGAGCAGTTTATCGACGGATTCGGACCGCAGCTGACTGGCGATCGCCGCATTAAAGAGATTGACTGACAGCAAATCCGGCAGTCGTTCCAGTGCCTGCTTGCGCGCCGCAATCAACGCCTCCAGACGCGAGAATCGATCAGCAATGGGCGGCTGATCCAAGCCGAGACGTCGCACCAGTCTTTCGATCGTCAGGCCCTTGACGAGCAGAGTGAAGAGCACAGCTCCCATTACCAGCGCCACGAAGGCTTCACGTTGGGGAAAAGGCGGCAGACTCAAAACAATGGCGATCGCGACGGCTCCGCGCAGGCCTCCCCAGAACATTACTGCGCGATAGGCATTGCCGATCGGTTCGGCTCGCGGTAAGTGACCAATGAGCGGCATCAGACCATAGATCGCCACGGCTCGCGAGACGAGCATGGCGACGATCACCCAAAGCAGCGGCCATGCGTTGGCCCAAAGCGCGGAAAAATTTACGCGCAATCCCAGCATGAGAAAGATCAACGCATTCGCAATGAAGGCGATATAAGACCAGTAATGATCGAGATGTGGTCGAATCGGGAGGCTGATCTTCACCCGGCCCCAACTGCCAACCACCAGACCGGCCGCCAGCGTTGCCGTCACACCGCTGACCTGAAAGACTCGTTCCGCCAACAGGAATGAGAGATAAGCGAGGGCCATCGTCACTGTGATCTCGGTATAAAGATCTGAGCCGACTAAACCGAGCAGGTAGCCGGCAATCAGACCAAGGGCGGCGCCGACCGCCAGACCACCGACAAAGACGAAGACAAAATCAAAAGCGCCGCGGGCGATAGTTCCGGGTGAAACCTGGCTCATCAACAGCACGGCGAGCAGGATTCGCGCCAGTACTATTGAGCTCGCGTCATTAAAAAGACTTTCGCCTTCAATCAGAATCGTCAGTCGTATGGGAGCCCCCAGCCGCCGAAAGATGCTGATCACCGCAACTGGATCAGTCGCGCTGAGAATTGCACCGAGCAAGAGGGCTGAGGTCAAGGGATAGGGCGTGACCGCGCGCACGATTAAGCCGATTAGCAGAGTAGAGACGAGCAAACCGGGGACGGCGAGTGTCAGCACCGGACCCAGATTCTGACGCAGCAGTCGCGGATCGAGATTGAAGGCCGATTCGAAAATCAGTACGGGCAGAAATACATAAAGGATCAGCGCCGGCGAGATTTGCAGGTCATGTAGCGAGGGAAAGATCCCCGGAAAGAATGTGTAGGTCGATGATAGAAACGCGCCAATCAGGACCAGGGCGACGGTAAACGGAAATCTCACGCGGCGCGTCAGGACGAGCGCGGCCGTGGCGATCACCAACAAAGCGACGACGCCGGCTACGATTTGCGGTATGTGGGAAACGTCAGTCATGGTTTTTCGGGCAGATCATTTCTTGCCCAGTGATGCGATGCGCGAGGCGATTCTTAAGGTCATTGCTCTACCGAGATCACAGTGACTGATTTGGGAGCAAGCGTCAGCGCCAACTTGCCGGCCTGGACCCTTGCCGAAATTGGCTTCGGCCTAACCGTATTTGGCGCATCAAACGTGTTGACGCTGTCAACCTTTGGCGCCGTCAGGGTTTCTCCCGCTGCAGATTTAGGGGTGATGCCTGACAGGCTCACCTCGATCTCGACAGGCTGATTCGGATCGACATTAGTCATCGCTAACCACAACTTTCCGGCGGTATCTTTCGCCGCGATGGCATCAACGCGTGGCAAGTTGATGTCTCCCTGCGTGTAGCTGCCGGCATTGAAAGTGACGGGCACAAACGTGGCGTCCTGGAACGGCACATACATTTTAAATACATAGTAGGTCGGGGTCAGCACCATCTTTTCTTTGTCGGTGATGATCATGGACTGCAGCACGTTGATCATCTGGGCGATGTTGGCCATACGCACACGGTCGGCGTGGCGAGCAAAGATGTTCAGGTTAAGGGCCGTGAGGATCGCGTCACGCTGGCTGTTTTGCTGGACGAGGAAACCCGGGTTGCTGCCGGGCAGCGGTGCATACCAGGCGCCCCATTCATCAATGACCAGCGCGATTTTCTTCTGCGGATCATACTGGTCCATTACGCCCGCGTACTTATTGATCAGGCCGTCCATCTCGAGGGTGGACTTGAGGATCTGAGCGTACTCGGTTTCGCCGAATCCAACCGACTTAAATGCAGGCGGCCAACGGACCACGGTGTAGTTGTGCATCGACAGCCCGTTCATGTCCCAACTCCACTGGTGGGCAGCCCACGCCTTCATCACGGCTTCGGTCCATTCATTAAAGCGCGGTTCGTTGCCGCCCGGGCCCACAGCGATCTTCAACATCTGCTGTTGCTGCTGCTGTGCCGGATTGAAGTTTCTGACGAAGCGGCTGTAGATCTTGAGTTGACTTAGATAGTAATCGGGCGTCATGTTGCCGCCGCAGTCCCAGCTTTCGTTACCGACGCCCAGGAAAGCGATCTTGTAAGGAGCCGGATGACCGTTCGCGGCGCGTTCTTTCTGCAGAGTCGTCGCCTGCGGAGTGGTCAAGTATTCCAACCATTCAGCCGCCTCCTGTGGTGTGCCGGAACCAACATTAACTGAGAGATACGCCTCGCTGCCGATCTGGTCGAGGAAATCCATGAACTCGTGCGTGCCAAAACTATTCGGCTCAGTCACGCCGCCCCAGTTGGGATTGAGCGCCACCACCCGCGCGTGGCCGACGCCTTTGCGCCAGTGGTATTCGTCTGCAAAGCAGCCACCCGGCCAGCGAACGTTAGGCACCTTGATCGCTTTGAGCGCCCTCACCACGTCATTGCGGATGCCGCGCGTATTAGGGATGGGAGAATCCGGGCCAACCCAAACACCTTCATAAATTCCGTGGCCCAGATGTTCGGCGAATTGGCCGAAGATATTCCGGTCGATCTTCGCGCCGGCCTTCGATACGTCAACCGACAATTCAATCTTTGGTGGTGGCTTGAAGAGAACAGTGCCGGCGATAGTTACTACAAGGGATAGAGTGACCAGAAGTTTAGACATGGCAGGCGATCCTTTAGGCCGTGGCGACGAATGAAAGATCAAAGCTAAATACATTTATTGTTGCTATATTTCAAGCGTTTGCTTTGCGCCTGGCGGTTCCTAATCTAAACGAAGTGCTTCGTCTTCGGACTGCGAGGGGATTGGGGGGCGGAGTACGATCCACGAAACAACACGAAAATTCACGAAGAATGACCATCTTCGT
>JBKPEE010000029.1:0-23067 GCA_046728235.1 Acidobacteriota bacterium | reverse complement strand
CGCCTGCGCTCTAGCGGCATCGTGAATAAAATCACTCTGCCGGTTAGCCGGAGCTTATCTAAGACAATCGCGAAGCCGGATGGTTTTGCGGAAACATATTTTGACCGGAAAAAGACTCGGGTGGCGGTTTATCGTCGAGAGGAGCTGCGCTCAGGTTCGCGCCTGCGCACGCCCTGCATCGTTACGGAGTATTCGGCGACGACATTGGTGCCTGAGACGGCCCGCACGATGGTAGATAGCCACGGAAATCTGGTGATTCAACTGTAAGAATTGCAATCAGGATGGAAGGTTGCTGAAGGTAATGATTCAACTTTGGATGTTGCAGGGCTTTGCCTCAAAAGCATGCGACATCAGTTTTTGAGCAGGTGACGGAGCGGAGTCAGTACCGGGAGCGGTAGCGACCGGCTAACTGACTGTTTTCTTGAAGATGCACCCGGTCGCTACCGCTCCCGGTACTGACTCCGTTTCTCTCCTGACCATGAGATCGGGAGAATTTAACTGTGAAGAGATTCGATCCCATCACCCTTGAAATCTATCGCGCCCTCTACACTTCGGTCGCGGAAGAGATGGGTGTGACTTTGCGGCGCACTTCGTTTTCGCCAAACATCAAAGAACGTCGCGATTATTCGTGCGCCGTCTTCGACGCTGCCGGCCGAGTGATTGCCCAGGGAGATCACATGCCGGTGCATCTGGGTTCGATGCCGATGGCCGTGGCCGCGGCGCTGCGTGAAGTGAACATTGGGCCGGGTGACGTCGTGGCGGTTAACGATCCTTTTGCCGGCGGCACGCATCTGCCTGATGTGACTTTGATATCTCCGGTCTTCAATCAGAGACGACGACACAGACCAAAGTCCAAAGACCTAAGACCGCTTTTTTACGTCGCCAATCGCGCGCATCACGCGGACATTGGCGGCGCTACGCCGGGCTCGATGGGCCTGGCAACTGACGTCTATGGCGAAGGCGTTCGCATTCCGCCAATTCGCATCGTGCGCGGGGGCGAAGCCTGTGACGATGTCATGAAGCTGATTCTCACCAACGTGCGCAGCAGTCATGAACGTCGCGCAGACTTCGCCGCACAGGTTGGATCGCTGCGGACGGGAGAGCTGCGGCTGCTGGAGATCGTCGAACGGCGAGGAGAAAAAGAAGCCCGCGATTACGCCGGACACCTGATCTCATATTCCTCACGCATGATGCGAAGCGCAATCGCTCGGATACCGGATGGAACCTACGAGGCGGAAGACGCGCTGGACGATGATGGCATCAACAACCAACAGGTTCCGATTCGCGCGCGCATCACCATCAAAGATGATCGCGCCGTGGTCGACTTCACCGGCAGCGCACCGCAAGTCGCCGGCGCGATTAATGCCGTCGAAGCAATAACTGTGTCGGCCGTGTCGTACTGCTTCCGATGCCTGGTCGCCGCGGACGTTCCCGCCAGCGCGGGCCTGATGGAACCAATCAAAGTCATCGCCCCGAAAGGCACGGTGGTTAACGCTGCGCATCCGGCTTCCGTTGCCGGTGGTAATGTCGAAACGTCGCAGCGAATTGTCGACACTGTATTTAAAGCACTGGCACACGCGATTCCCGATCGAATTCCGGCAGCGAGCCAGGGAACCATGAACAACCTGACGATCGGCGGCATCGATCCGCGCACGGGCGCAGAGTTTTCTTATTATGAAACGGTTGCCGGTGGCATGGGCGCCCGGCCGGCGCTCGACGGAATGAACGCCACCCATACGCATATGACCAACAGCTTGAACACGCCGGCAGAGGCGCTGGAATATTCGTATCCGCTGCGCGTGCGTGAATACCGCATTCGCAAAGGCTCCGGTGGCAAAGGAAAACAGAAAGGCGGGGACGGCGCCATCCGGGAGATTGAAACGCTGGCGCGCGCGCGCATGGCTTTGCTTTCCGACCGCCGCAAGCGCGCACCATATGGCTTGAATGGAGGGGAAGACGGCGAGCCGGGTCGCGCCTTCATCATCCGGCGTAACGGAACGAAGCAGGAGTTGACTTCGAAAGGAAATTGGGAAATGGAACCAGGCGATCGCGTGCGCATCGAAACGCCCAGCGGCGGCGGCTGGGGGAATCTTGATTGATTCATTGACTCATTGATTCATTGACTCATTGATTGGTCCTGCTGATCCATTGTTTTTCAATGAATCAAGGCTTTGCCTCAAAAGTCAGATCTAGCTCTCTGGTCAGAAGTGTTCCGTTCGTGTTGCTTCGTGTGATTTCGTGGATCGTCCTTGTTTCCCGAACGAACAGAAACGATCCACGAAATCACACGAACTACACGAAACTCATTAACACGTTTAATCGACTTTTGAGGCAAAGCCATGAATCAATGAATAAATCACTTCCCCTCGCTTTGTGAAATGATCGCTTTGATTTAGACTGCAGCGTCGCTTTTCAACTCACATAAATCAACACCGAACCCTAAATGAGCACCACGGCAAAAATGATTCGCAGTATTGAACCAGATGAAAATGAAGTCCCCGCCCGGCGCGAGCACCCGAGCGCAGCGCCCGCAGGTTGGATTGAAGTGATTGCCGGCTCGATGTTTTCCGGCAAGTCGGAAGAGCTGATTCGCCGTTTGCGGCGCGCCAGGATTGCGCGCCAGAGAGTCCAGGTGTTCAAACCGGAAATCGACGCGCGCTTTTCGAACGATCATATTGTCTCGCACTCTGAGATGCGCCACGAATCTTCAAACGTGCGCAGCGCTGCCCAAATTCGCGCCAAAGTCGAACCTGACACCGAAGTCGTAGGCATCGACGAAGCGCAATTTTTTGACAATGACTTGATCGAAATTGCGAATGAACTGGCCGCGCGGGGCGTCCGCGTGATCATTGCAGGTTTGGATCAGGATTATACCGGAAAGCCCTGGGAGCCTATGCCGCAGCTACTCGCGATCGCCGAATACATCACCAAGACGCATGCGATCTGCATGAAGTGCGGTCAGCCGGCGAACTATACGCAACGCACTTTTGAATCAGAAGAGCGCGTGGCAGTTGGCGGCGCCGGCATGTACGAAGCTCGCTGCCGCAGTTGCTTCGTGCCCCACGCGGACGCGCCCACGGTTCATGAGGACTAACGCCGCTGCGGCGATCTACAACGGATCATCGGGAAGTTTCAGAACCGTTTCTTCCGCCAGCTCGAAGTGCATACTGTCAACGAACCCATCTGAGAACTCGGCCCCCCAGTACCAGCCGTGCCGGTTGAAAAACGGAAACAGCAGGAAATTACCTCGATGAGTGAGGTGTATACCCTGCGGCACGGCTTCACTGCCGAAGAAGATGTCAATGGCGGTTCCGAAGCTGTGGTTGGAAAATAAGATCGTACTCTTGCGGCGATGCCGCACACATAACATGCCGTCGCTCTTAACCGCGGCGAAAACCTCTGGTAGCTGTTGTTGGACCTCACCGAATATTTGGCGCAGCGATTCGACCGCAAAATCGAGACCGTTTACCTTAAACGGCCCCACGTTAACGCCGAATTTCAGACGTTTCTTAAATTCCGGAAATGGATCGGAGCAACCTTTGGTCAGGTTGCCCGGCTTTCCAAGTTTATGAAGCATCGTCGACTCGTTTGCCGGACTAAGATTGGTGTTCATCGTATCTTTCGGCGGAATCGGTACGCGATCACTAAGGCTGGCCATAAAATCCTCCTTTAAGTATCTGTCGAGGCTGAATCGAAACCGGAAGGTTGCGGTTCAGGAAAACAGTTCCCGATCGCGAATCTTACGGGCGTTCGTATAATCCTCGTCAAACCACGGTTTCTCATTTGGCTGGCGCGGTGGCTTCTGCAGTTGGAGTTTCTTCCTGTCTTTACCGGCCTGGACCTGCAGACCTCGGAATTCGTAATGATCGAAAATTCTTACCGCCTCGATCATGTAGGCAACCGCGATTCGCCGGTCCCGAATTTGCAAAAGGTTTTCGCCATTCGAGGTATCCGCCGCATCCGAGAAATTATACGAGCCCATATAAACGCGCGCCGTCGGCTTATCAAAATCGATCACGACGAACTTATGGTGCAACCGGGTACCGCCGCCACCAGTCGGTTCCGCCTTGAAGGGCTCAGGCAAATTCTTCGAAAGTGCCTGCGGTGAAACGACAATCACCTTGCCGTCAGGTCTGGCGACGTCCAGACCGCGCACTGTCTTATCAGAGATGCCGTAGGAAAAAATCTGATCATCCTGCTGCAGCTTCTTGATCGCATCAAGCAGCGGTCCGGGCGTCTCATACAGAAATGCGAGCGAAAAGAACAGACTCGACTTGGTGTTCTGCCCAATATCATCGGCAATCGTTTGCAAAACGGCATTCTGGGGCGAGTGCGGCGAGAAATAGATATCGGCGCTAATTCCTAACAAGCCCAGTTTCTGCCTGGTGGCAGAGAGCGTCTGGCTGAAACCATTAACATCATCGGATGCAAAATAGTTATCAAAGGCCTCCATGCAAATGTTGACGGGTTTATTCCCAAAAAGAACAATTGCATTGTTGTTTTGGACATAGAACCCGCGCCAGGAATGATTAGTCGAGCCGACGACGGCTGCCTTGGTGTTTGGCCCGGCGATGACAATCATTTTGTTGTGCTGGAGCTTTCCCATGTGCTGCCGTTTGATATTTGCGTCGGTTAACAGGTCGCGAAGTTCGCCAAATGCTTTGGACTCCGCTGACGAGTCCGGCTTGTGATCGCCTGAATCGTCAATAATCATTTTCAAGCGCCCGTTAAGCTGCTTAAGCCGGGACAGGAGTTCCGGGAGATTGAAATCATAAACAACGACGCGAACCTGTGCCTCGGTGTCGGCGATCGCCTGATCCAGCACTTCAAGAATTGCGCTGCGCGCTTCGAAACCCATCCAGGCGAGCGCCTTATCGGCATGGGGCAGAGTCGGCACAAAGTCGAGACCCGCTGCGGCTACGGGCGGCAGCAGTTTAGGAATTGAGTCGGCGCCGTACCGGTCGACGAACGCCTGCGAGGACACGAATCCGCGGGTGAAAGTAACATTGAGCTTTCCCGGATAGGTCTCGCGCCGCAACTCGATGGCGACCTCCTGCGACTCGCCGTAGCTCAGTTCATCTTTGTCGTTCATGAAAACCGGCGTCACCTTGTAGGTAAAGTCGCCCGGCAGTTCAGCGTTACGCGGAAAGTGCACCCAGCGAAATTTCTGGATCGGAGACAACCGGGTTGAAAGTTGGTTCGGGTTGACGGAGGCGTCGAGGCCCGGAAACGCCAGCCGGTTCTTTAAAGCATAAAACCGATCGCCGCCGGGCTCTTTGTATTCGATGGCAAACCCGACGAAGTCTTTCGTGGGTCTGTGCTTCTTCCAATTCATCGCGATCAAAGTCATGCCCTCACCGCGATGCAGCTTGAGAGTAAAAAGGGCTGCTTTGTTACTCCCCTTCACTTGAAAGTCATCGGACACGTGAGCACCTCCTTTTGAGCCGTCTAAGATTCCCAATGAGAAACAAGTCAGTGCGCCAGTTATCAGCGGTGAAATATATCACTTTATCCCGCCACAATTCGCGAGTTGTCCGTAGTGGCAATTGGGCTGGCGAATCGCCGACAGAAGATGCACGCGACCAATGGAGTGCGACCAGCCGGCAACATTATACGCAGCCTACTTTCAAATCAGATGAACGCGTCGCAGTAGCGCCGCCGTGTGTATGAAGCGCTCGCGGCTGCTTCGGGCCGCACGTCCGCGCCGGCGGTAGGTAAAACAGAAATACTCAATTCAACCGCGCAAGAAGTCTTCCCGCCCACGTTCTATTCAGCAAAACCACCGCACGGCAGTAAACGCGGTGTCTCGGTTTTTCACGCGTGCGAATCGATCTCTCCAGCGTGCGCAACGATTTTCATCAACTGAAGGGAGAATAGGAATGAGAATGAATGTGACTGGTTGGGTGAGTGCGTGTGTTTTGGTGACCGCGATGGCCTTCGGGGCGCTCGCAGTTGGCTGGGGAAATCACGGCGGCGCAGTGACACCGCAAAAGGACGACTACCACCTGGAGGGACCGTTCACGCAGGGAAACCTCTCGGTGTTTCTGGTCCACGGCCGCGACAAGCTCAAAGGTCAGACCTTTATCACTTTGCAGGAAGCCTTGGCCCAGAAGAAAGTGATCGTGAGAGAGAAGGGCGAGGTCAACGAACTCTCGATCGAAAATGTTGCCGGCGAAGAGGTCTATGTGCAGTCTGGTGACATCGTGAAAGGCGGCCAGCAGGACCGCATGCTGGTAGTAGATCTGATTCTGCCGCCACACTCCGGAGTAATCTCGATTGCGGCTTTTTGTGTCGAGAGCTCACGCTGGAGCAGGCGCGGTAACGAAGAGGTTGCCACCTTTGCGTCATCGTCCAACAGCGTTGCCAGTCGTCAGGTAAAGCTCGCCGCGAAAGAGAAAGGCTCGCAGAGTGAAGTGTGGGCCGAAGTGGCTGCAGCCCAGGACAAACTCAGCGCCAACACGGGCGGCAGCGTGAAAGCGCTGGCGTCACCCACAAGTTTTCAGCTGGCGCTGGAGAACAAGAGCGTGCAGACGAGCGCCGACAGCTATGTAAAAGCCTTGTCAGGAATTATTGACGGCAAGAGCGACGTCATCGGTTATGTTTTCGCCATCAACGGCAAGATCAACAGCGCGGACATCTACGCTTCCAATGCGCTCTTCAAGAAACTTTGGCCCAAGCTCTTGCAGGCCAGCGCGATTGAAGCTGTGGCCGAACTGCGACGCGGCGAAAAGTTCGACGCGCCCAAGGCCCTCGAGGTCCAGGGGTTCCTCGAAGACGGGACGAAAGGTGTCGAGCAGGAAAAGGCCGTTTCCGGCCGCGTGCAAATGATCACGCGCGACTCTAAGGAGAACGTCTCGTTTGACACCCGCGATCGCGCCAAGCCAGATGTGGTGGTGCATCGGAACATCATCAAGAAGAACTGAGGGCGGCCAAGGGCTAAGGGCTAAGTACGAGGGGCGAAACCGTTACATTCAGGTTTCCCCCCTTCGCAGACTCTGCCTAAAAAACCGCGATCACAGAAATGGTCAGTACCGGGAGCGATAGCGACCGGGTAAACCGGGGATATGTTCTGGTGAAGGGCTTCGCCTCAAAAGTCGGCGAAGCCGACGAATGAGAATAGCCCACCGATTCATCGGTGGGCTATGAATGCATGCATAGACGCAGTCCGTGAAACGGACGGCTGAATCATAAATGTTCTGCGTCCATAGGTTTGTCAGTCGTCCGCTTCCTGGACTGCTTGGATCTATACCTAGTAACCCAGCGCTAAAGCGCTGGGCTATTTTCGCTCCGTCCGCTTCGCGGACGAGAACAAGACTAGTTTTGAGGCAAAGGTCTGGTGAAGCTCTTGCTGCGTAATTTCATCAGAGAGTTTGTACAGATCAATCGTTTTTGTTTCCGACAAACTCTCCTCCCGAGACTCAAAGACCATTAGTGTGCGCTCGGCGCACTCACCCGGTCGCTATCGCTCCCGGTACTGACTCTATTCCGCATCAGTGCACCAGTTTCGTCGAATACAGAATTCCGTAAAGCTCATCCTGATGCTTGGCGAAATTGTCAGCCGTTCCGGAAAGCATGAGATTCAGGTATTGAGTCTGCCCGGCGTACTTCCGGTACGTCAGCCACTGCAAACGGCGAAGGTCACTGCCCATTTGTGGCTTTGATTCGCGGAATTCGGCGCCACGTACGCCGTCAAGTTCCAGCCACTTCACCTCGTCAACCTCGCCATTTTTTTCCCGCACCTTCGCGCCTTCGTGAAACGCATTCAGGCTGATATCGGTGGGCATGTCCGCGGACATTGGCGCGATGCTTACGATTAAGAACACTTCGCTACCGAGACTATAGTTGAAATTGTTATTCGACACTGTTTCTTTCTTCCAACCCGGCGGCAGGGTCCAGGAGATTCCCTGCTGGTCCCATTTCACCTCCTCTCCGTTAGCGATGGCCGCCAGTTGCGCGGCAGTCGGATTCGCCTTCTCAACGGGTTCGTTTCCCACCTTGGTTGGGTTACTCGAAGATGATGAACCTGACTCATCGGAATTCTTATTTGCTCTCAGCTTGCTCGTCAGGTTGCATGCCGCCACCAACAGGACCAGGAGGGCCAGGCCAATCACATTTTTCATCGGGTTATTCATCCTTCTTTGAATTCAAGTGCACACGCCTTTTACGCCAACATCCGCGCGTGAGTCAAATCGAGTGTAAGAATTGGTTCATTGGTTCATTGATTCATTGCTTCCATTGGTTCACGGTTGATTCATTAAGGTTTTCAATGAATAAATGGATCAATGAGTCAATGAAACAATCAACTATCAATCGGTCGATCTTCAAAAGTACCCCCCCACGTGGTATTCTTGGTTCGTTCCCCTTCAGTTCGACCAAACCACGACGTCAAACCGTTTGACGTTTTTGAGAGGTGTGTTATGCGACAAATCGAATTAAGGCTTTTCTCTGAATTGGGAACCATCGCCGCGATTGCGGTCCTGGCTTTCGCGTGCCAGCCACCGCGGAATACAAACTCGAATGTAAATTCGAACGTCAACGCAAACAGCAATGCGAACACGGCGATGACAAATGATAATTTCAACGCGAGTTCCAACACGGGAACGTCAATCAACACGCGCGAGCCGGACAAGTACGCGGCCACACTTGTCTTCAACCTTCAGACCCAGGGCGGCGATAAAGCAGTGGGAATTCCACCGCTGAGCCTGCAGGTCGCGCGCAGTGGTGACGACCGGCGGCTGGAGTTTAAACTGCCGGACGGCTCACCGCTGATCTATCTCGATCACGACAATCATCACTACGTCATTTTGCCGTCGCGCAAGCAGTACGCTGAGCTGACGAAGGAAGCCACCGGAATTCAATTTCAAAAACTGCTGACACCCGGGCAGTTGGTCGAGAGCCTGAAGAATGTCCGTGGGATTCAACGGGCGGGTGACGAAACGTACAACGGACGCCCGGCTGAAAAATATCAGTACAGCAAGACGGCCGAGACGAACACCAAGGCCGGCGAGGTACAAGCAAACGCGTATGTGTACGTCGATAAGGACACCGGCTTGCCACTCCACGCCGAGATAGACGCCGAGAGTTCCGGCGACGTCAAGGGCATGAAATCCGCGCGCATCGTGGCTGAGATGCAGGACATCAAGACCGATATTGATCCCACGATGTTTCAGACACCCGCCGGCTATGAGAACGTGCCGCCGGAAAAAGTGCGGCAGCAGATTGACACATTGACGAGCGCGGTCGGCGCTATCCTGAAGGCCATGCTGGCCAATGCTTCGAGCACTCCGCCGGCCGGCGCCTCGGCTTCAACAACTCCATAAGCGATGAAGAAATCGATACTCGTTCTTTTCATCGGTTTGCTGATCGGCGTGCTCGGCACCATCTTCTTTCTGGGTTCGCCGGGCACGCACCGGCTGCCGGGCACTCCGCTTAAACCGCCGGACACCAGCGGCGACACGTCGGGAACAGTCACCGTGACGATCGACGAAAAGTTTTTCGATTCGTTGCTGGGAACGATTTTCAATAAGCTGGGACCACCGCAACTGAAATTATCCGAAGGTCAGTCGCGGTCTTTGATCCAACCGGCCGTCTTTCAGAATTCATGCAACAGCGTCGTCGTGTTGAATTCAGAGGGCGGCGACGTGAAAACGGGCGTCCGGTTTACCGGCGGCAAAATTGTGGCGCCGCTCGCGTTCTCTGGCAGCTACAACCTCCTGACGCAGTGTGTGCAGTTCAAGGGAACGGGCAAAGCGACAGTCGACCTCTCGTTCGATCAGTCAAAGCAGATGGTTTTTGGGACGCTCGACGTGGCCGACATTCAACTCGAAGACGTGTCGCCACTGGTCAGCACTCTGGTCACGGCTTTTGTCCGGCACGCGATTGACGAACGCCTGAATCCATTTCCGGTGCTGCCGGTCTCACAACTGTCGTTGTCAGTTCCCGTCCACGTTAGCGGCGGCACGTTGAAAGCAAGTGTGAAAGACGTGCGCTCAGAAATTCAGGAAGGCACCTTGAGGCTTTATCTCACCTACGACTTTAGTGCTGAGCCCCAGCCGTCGGGCTGACAACAGAGTCCGCAACCATTCGCATCATGAAGTCAGTACCATTCGCGTCAGCGAATGGGATCAGGAAATCTGTGACAACGCAGTCAGTACCATCCGCGTCAGCGGATGGGATAAAGTGACACTCGTGCGGAACGACACCGAGATCTCGCATACCTGATGAACATTCGCCATGGGCGGATCGAGGGAGCAAGAGAGGTCTGTGGAATGAAAAGAGTATTGCTACAGCGATAGAATATGTTGTCAGTGGACAGGGTGGTGACTTGCCACAGTTTGACTGATCTGCTTCGCTGTTACCCGTAGATGCTCTTTATCCCATCCGCTCACGCGGATGGTACTGACTGCGTTGCCACAGATGCTCTTTATCCCATCCGCTGACGCGGATGGTACTGACTGCGTTGCCAGATGCTCTTTATCCCATCCGCTCACGCGCTGGTACTGACTCCATTGCAAAAGTCTAACGACCCCGGTCGCCACACCTCCCGGTTCTAATTCCTTCCCAAAATAATTCCTACCTCAGCATGAAACGTTTCGCCTGTTTTCCTCATTCACGGGCGAGATTTGAACCACGCTTCGCTCAGGAGCGTATTTAGGAGGACATTATGTGGATGAAGATTTTCGGCACCGTTTTGCTGGCGCTCGCTTTGACAGCCTGCGAGTCGGAAAACACGAACACCGCTAACGAAAACAAACCGGCCGCAGCCACACCAGCCCCGGCGACACCCGCGGCGACCCTGGCGCCGGCGAACAGTCCCGCGGCGGCGATGCAACTCAAGGCGGGGGAAAAGGTGAAGGTCAACGTAAATGGTTCATCGACCGAAGCGACGGTAGTCAGCTTCGATCAGAAGGCAGGGAAAGTGACGGTGAAGATTGCCGGTCAGAAGGAAGACAAGACGGTCCCGCTCTCAGACGTCGTCAAGCAGTAACGAGCTCGGCGTAACGCCTTCAGCCGGAAGTTAAGGAGAATCGGGGTACTGCCTTTAGTGCCAGCCGCCTGAAGGCAGTACTCCCAACCGTTTTTTCGTTATGTCACCCGCGAAGCAGCTTAAAGAACTGAGGCAAGAGGATTTTGATCGGCTGTTAAGCTGGCTCGACAACGATCGCGAACGCGCGGGTATGCTCTATGAAAGGATTCGTTGGCGGCTCGTGACGATTCTCGCGGCGCGCGGCTGCACCCTCGCTGAGGAACTTGCGGACGAGACCATTGATCGGGTGGCGCGACGCGTCAGCGACATTCAGGCCACCTACGTCGGGGACAAGGCGATCTATTTTCTCGGCGTCATGAATAATGTGCATCATGAATATTTGCGCCGCCCGTCAATACCACGTTTGATCGAAAAGAAAGACGAAGTCGAGAAGCAGGAACAGATCCATCTTTGCCTTGACAGCTGCCTGGAGAAGCTGGCGCCCTACGCGCGTCACCTTATCGAGCGTTACTACGCGGCCGACCGGCAAGCGAAAGTTGATTTAAGAAAAATGATCGCGCGCGAACTGGGAATCAAGACGAGCACGCTGCGACTGCGCGCCTTGCGCATCCGAGAAAAACTACAAACGTGTATCGAAAGCTGTTTGAACGTGTCAGGCTGACTGGAGCGCAAGCGCCCCCGATTGCAATGCGCGCAAAGCGCGAACCGAAAA
Source organism: Acidobacteriota bacterium (assembly GCA_046728235.1). Lineage (GTDB taxonomy): Bacteria > Acidobacteriota > Blastocatellia > Pyrinomonadales > Pyrinomonadaceae > UBA11740. The sequence goes on along the minus strand of JBKPEE010000029.1, from coordinate 11,368 downwards.
GAGCAACCGAGACGGTTGCGCTCCAGTCCTGAGAAACCATCGGGCAAAAGGATTGCATGATTGAACCGCGAAAACAGTTCTCTGAAGAAACGATTCGGCGATTTCTCCTCGGCGACCTCGCCGCGACTGATCAGGCCAGCCTCGAACAATCGTTGTTTACCGACGACGAACTGGAAGAGCGCGTGCGCCTGGCGGAGCTCGAATTGTCGGATGATTACGCCGCCGATCGTTTGAGCAAGTCGGAACGAAACATGTTTGAAGCAGCATACTTATTGACGGCCAGGCGTCAACAGCAACTTGAGGTTTCGACAGCGCTGCAGCGGAAGATATCAGGTCGCCGCTCACCCGGTGTTGAGAAATCTATTTGGGACCGCGTTATCAATGCCTTTGATCTGAGAGCACACCCGTGGCGGTACGCATTTGCTGCCTTGATTCTGATGCTGCTGCTCGGGAGTGCCCTGCTGGTGACAAAGGAGCGTTTACGGATCGCAAGCCAGCAGTCTACTCCCAAGCCCTCGGCGCCAAAGGCAACGGGTACGGCAACTCCGGTAAACTTGCATCATCCGCCGAATTTGTCCACGCCGGTGCATAACGAACAGTCGCCGGCATTGCCTTTGCACGAGAGGTTGCCCGGCGTGGTGCTCAATTCGAACACCCCACTTAATTCTTCACCGCTGATTCGTACCACTGGCGACGTGATGATACTCGAATTGAGGTTGGACCAGCCGCCCGCCGACTTTTACGACGTTAATGTCATGACCATGGCCGGCGAGTCGGTGTTCGTAGCGACTGCGATCAAACGCACGGAGGCCGAAACCCTGGAGTTTGAAGTGCCGGTCAGCGCAATCGAGCCTGGAGATTTTCAGATTGTCCTGACTCGCGCTGACGGCGAGTCGAAACAAAGTGCAGGAACTTACTATTTTCGGGTGAGATAAAAGGGCATTGGCGATCCACCAAAACACACAAAAAACCACGAAGAAGATTGGGCTTCGTGTTTGTTCGTGATGTGATTTCGTGGATCGTTGTCAACCCAACGATGAGGTAACTCGTTAGTATCCGCGGTTCCCACGCTCACCTTCTGGTGGTCGTAAGTCTATTTGACCCGGCTCTTGCGCCGGCGCAGGAAATCTATCAGCACAAACTGCGAAAGATTGTTGGGATTGGCAAAGTACGCCTTGCCGTGAGTCATGGCGGTCATCTGCTTGACGAATTCAACCAGGTAATAATCGCTGGCGAGCATGAAAGTATTGATCATAATGCCGGCCTTGCGACAGGCCTGCACTTCGCGAAACGTTGCCTCCATGACCAGCGGGTCGCCGCCCATCGAGTTCTTATAAAGCCGCCTGTCAGAACCGCCTGCGGTAGCGGGCGGGCCATATCGTCGCCCGGTCAACGCCGCCGCCGCAGTTCCTTCGAGGAAGCACGCCGTCGGCTTACCGTCAGTCACCATCACGATCTGCTTCATGTCTTTGCGCTGCGCTTGCAGGATGCGCCGCGCCAGGCGCAAACCTTCGGCCGTATTGGTGTGGTATGGCCCAACCTGGGTGGTGGCCAGTTTCGCCAGCGGCAATTCTTCAGCCGAGTCGTGGAATAGCACGATCTTCAAAGAGTCGCCGGGATACTGAGTCCGAATCAAATGGCCCAAGGCGAGCGCCACTTTCTTTGCCGGGGTAAATCGATCCTCGCCATAAAGAATCATCGAGTGCGAGCAGTCGAGCATCACTACCGTTGCACAGGACGACTGGTAATCGCATTGATGGACGTGCAGGTCCTGGTATTCGAGGTTCAGCGGTACCGACAGTCCTTCGCGGTGGATCGCCGACAGCAGCGTCGTGTTGACATCGAGATTGATCGTGTCGCCGAATTCATAAGGCTTACTGGCGGCCTCAGCCTCAACGCCGGTGGCCAGGTGCATCGTATCGTGCCGGCCCATCGAACTCTTGCCCAAGCTGCCGAGCAGATTACGCAAGGTTTTATAACCAAGGAAGTCCAGACCTTTTTCGGTTACCTCAAACTTGATATTGCGCGGCAGCGGCTCTTCGATCCGGCCTTCGCCATTGCCGCCCATCATGCGGCGGCGTTCAGACTGCGGCTCTTCGCGCAAAGTCAGGTAGCCTTCTTCGACCAGCCGCTCGATCAACTGATTCAAAATTTCCTGCAACTGCGAGCCTTCGTACTTCCCGTCGTTCTCGTCGAGCATCTGCTGGATCTGATGCTGACTGAGCAGGCCCTGGTCCATGAGCGCCTCCAACAGCGCGCGCCGCAACTCGTCGAGCGACGTGTCCTGCGGCCGGCGCTCTCGCGTCCAGTAGTAATCGTCGTCGTAGCCGGAATAGAGCAGCGAGTCGGACAGGCCCTCCATCAGGTCACCGAGATCGATGCCGTAGACGTCAAGGCCGTTGAATTTTGAATAACGAGTGAAGCGCATGGAGATTGCAATGAGGTCAGTACCGGGAGCGATAGCGACCGGGTCAGGTTTTTAACTTAACCTCAAGTCCTCCTGGTCAGGACCCGGTCGCTATCGCTCCCGGTACTGACCTCATTGTTTAACTATACCTTCCCGTCTCAGTCAGATCATCATAGATCATCCCCCGCCGATCCTTCTTTGCCTTGGTGACCGCGGTATAGCCACCTTCTTCATTCCGGCTGATCTTGTTTTCGGCGTACAGACCTTCCAGCGCCAATTCGCAGGCGGCGACTGTCTGGGCGAGATCGTTGCGATTAGAGTCAAACGGAATCAAAGCCGTCTCGATCAATTCAGGCACAGATTCAAGGAGCAGCATGCATTCGTCCGCCGCAGCGGTGTCCGCCAGCCGCACGTTGTTGCCCTCGTCGAACCAGCTAACCGTGGGCGCAAAATCAATACCGACGAAATACCCTGCGAAGATTTCGCCCGCGGCGCGTTTGATTAAATCCTTCGCGATCCGATTGGCCCCGATCTGCTCGCCTTCGTACTCGAGTTCCATCTTGCCGGTCATCGAAGGGATCGCGGCATAGATATCGGCGATGCGCGGCACGATCTGCGGTTCATCCGTGAGCAACGAGCGCCGCTCGGCGTTGGAAACAACCGACTCCATCACCGTGATAGGTAAGCGCTGTGAGACGCCGGAATGTTTGTCGACGCGCTGGTCGTCGCGGGCTTCAAAAGCGATCTGTTCGATCGTTTCGCGAATAAAATCCGGGATCAGTAAACGATCTTGCGCGCCCTCGCGCTCAGTCCACGCTTCCTGTTTCGTGATCTCGACGCCCAGCGAGATCTCTTTGGGATAATGAGTGGTAATCTCTGCCCCAATCCGATCTTTCAAGGGCGAGATGATTTTGCCGCGCGCCGTGTAGTCTTCGGGATTTGCCGAGAACACCAGCATTACATCCAGTGCCAGGCGCACCGGATAACCCTTAATCTGCACGTCGCCTTCCTGCATGATGTTAAAGAGGCCCACCTGGATTTTGCCGGCCAGGTCAGGCAGCTCGTTGATCGCAAAAATTCCGCGGTTCGCGCGCGGCAACAGACCATAGTGAATGGTCAGTTCATCGCTGAGGAGGTGGCCTCCCTTCGCCGCCTTGATCGGATCAACGTCACCGATGATGTCGGCAATCGTCACGTCGGGCGTGGCCAACTTTTCGACAAAGCGCGCATCGCGTTCGATCCAGGCGATTGGCGTCGAGTCCTGGTGCAACTCGAGCGTCTGACGCCCGTGGGCGCTGATGGGGTGAAAAGGATCGTCGTTGACCTCGGAACCCGCGACGATCGGAATCTGCGCATCGAGGAGATCGGTAAGCTGGCGAATGATCCTGCTTTTCGCCTGACCACGAAGTCCCAACAGAATCAAATTGTGGCGCGCCAGGATGGCGTTGACCAATTGTGGTACCACTGTCTCGTCATAACCAACGATTCCGGGAAAAAGCTTTTCGCGCCGCCTGATCTTGCAAATCAAGTTAGCGCGCATCTCGTCTTTGACCGGCACCGCCCGATAGCCGCTGGCCTTAAGTTCACCTAAAGTCCCTGCTCGTTCCATGATCGGATTCTACCGCGTCGGATGCTGAAAGCCCGAACGGGCCGAGTTGGAGTACGGCGGCAGAGCGCAGCGGCGACGCCGCTTTGGATTCTTCTGAGAGCGGCTTTGCCTCAAAAGTCAGTCTAGTTCTCTGGTCAGAAGTGTTCCGTTCGTGTTGTTTCGTGTGATTTCGTGGATCGTCCTTGTTCCCGAACGAACGGAAACGATCCACGAAATCACACGAACTACACGAAACTCATTACCACGTTTAATCGACTTGAGGCAGAGCTTCTGAGAGCTGAGGTGGAAACGGCGCACTCCAAATTTTACGCAGGTGTGAAGTTACCGGCAGAGTCTCGCATGACAAGGCCGTCCTCGATCAGCTTCTCTAAATGTGCCATCACCGCGCGTTCCGCCATGGCATGCGCCTTGGGTGAGACGTCCGTGTAAACACGCGCCACGATTTCCCTGGGAGTTGCCGCGCCGTCGCGCATTGCCACAAGGATTGTCTTTTCACGCTCGCGCCGGTGAGAAATGTATTCATCAATCTTCTCGTATGGATTGGCAACGGGCGGGCCGTGACCGCCAAATAACACGGACAGATTAGGCAACGAACGCATGCCTTGCAGCGAAGCCAGGTACTGGCGCATGTTTCCATCCGCTGGATCAATCAGCACCGAACCAAACCCAATGACGTTGTCACCGGAGAGTAGCGCGCCCGTGCGCTCGTCATAAAGACACAGATGACCACGAGCGTGACCCGGCGTGAAAAGCGCGCGCAATCTAATCGCAGGTTCGCCCTCGAGTGCGATGACGTCGCCATCTTCTATGAATCGATCAACCGGAAATTGACCTTTCGATGATTCAGCCGTCAGCCGATGTGCGGACACCGGAACACGGCGGCCGTGAGTCTTTTCCAGAAACTCATTGAGCGCATTTACTCCGGCAACATGATCCGGATGAACGTGGGTCAGGATGATCTCATGCGCCCTGCGACCCTGGGCCATCAGATTGTCTACGCTGTTTGCCAGCGCCTGTTGCTCATCTGCATAAGGCGATCCGGGATCGACGATGAGCAACTGTGTCGAGGTGTAAATCAGGTAACAGTTCGTGTGCGTCGCCGGCGGTTTGGTCGGAGTGCGGACGGGAAAGCAGACGTAATTCGGATGAAACTCGATGCGGCGCGTCACCTGGCGATGGGCTTCGGGCACGGAGAGGAATCGTGCGAGGATGTCCGCGTCTAATCCTTCAGCCAAAGTTTTCATCGCGTGCAACACCGGAGGCACAACGATGATCTCGCTGCGTTGCCATCGCTCGTACGCGTCGCGCGCCGCGATCCATTCACCACTTTCCAGCTCTGAATCTTCGGTGACGTGCGGTTCTTGTTTGGGCGGGCACTTGACGAGGAAAAACCAGGTGTCGAATCTGCGCGGCGCAAATGGCGGAGTCACCCAACGGCCGACAAAGGTGAAGTCGTTCGCGTCGAGCTCCAAGCCAAAGTGATCCAACAACCGCGGCCAGGTCGTTCGGCCTGATTCCAAATCATCGAACAGCGAGGCGCGCTGACCTATGGTCAACGTCTCAGATCTGCGCGCCAGCAGGACGCGGACTTCTTCAAACAATTCGCGCGCGGCGCAGCTGATCATCGCGGCGCGTTCTTGATCGGCGCAGTTCCGGACGCTTACTTCGGCGTCGAGAGCTTCACGTTGTCCGCCGGGGAATGCGCGATATCCGCCGAGAAAGGCCAGCCTGGTACTGCGCTTTACCCAGAAGACTTCCGGATTGTCTTGATCGGTATTGGGACGAAGCAGAATTACGGCCGCGGCGTCTCTTGGTTGTGGAGTTGTCATATCCGCAATTTAAAGAGAAGTCAGTACCACCCGCGTTAGCGGGTGGGATAAAGTAGCACTCACCCTTAACCCATCCGCTGACGCGGATGGTACTGACTGCGTAATCTGCGGATAACTCATTACCAGCGAAATCTTTCGCCATCACGTCCCGTCCACGGATCGCCGCGCATGTGATAGCCGCCTTCTTCCCAGAACCCGGCCTGGTCCTGCGCCAGAAAGCGCACCCCCCTGACCCACTTCGCCGACTTCCAGGCGTAAAGCTGCGGAATGATCAGACGCACCGGGCCGCCATGCTCAGGAGGAATGGGCGCGCCATCGTGAAGAAACGCAAACAACGAATCTTCCTTGAGGAAATATTCGATGGGAACATTCGTGGTCCAGCCATAGTCGTAAGCAAGCGCCAGGACAAACTTCGCTTCCGGCTTGACGGCGGCGCGCGTAGCAAGCTCACGCGTCGGCACACCGGTCCAGATGTTATCGAGCCGTGACCAGCGCGTCACGCAATGAAAGTCGGCGTAAACCTTGACCGACGGCAGTTGCATGAATTCATCCAGCGAAAATTGAAGCGGCTTGTCGACCAGTCCGCCAACTTCAAATTTCCACGTCGCCAGATCGATTGGCGGCGCGCCGTGCGCATCGAGCACGGGCCATCTTTTAGTGCGCGATTGGCCGGGCGGAATTCGATTCTCGCGGCGAGTATCGGGCGAGATGATTACCTCCGGCTCAGTGATCTCGTCAGGCTGGCGCGGCTGGTGCGATTGGTACTTGGGATCTTTTATTAAAGAGTCGAGGAAACTCATTTTTTGGAGTGCGGCGGCTTGACGCCGCTTTTTGGTCAGCAACGGAAAGCGCCGTCAAGGGCACCCACGCGAGATGCTCGCGCGGGGACCCCGCCGCCGGCGCACTCCAAATTGCGCTCATTAACGCGAGCGGTCTTGCACTGTTTTCTCAGCCAGCCTCACCAATTCTTCCGGCATCCATTTGCCCACGCCTTTTTCGACGGCGCCGCTAATCCCTTTTGAGCGATCGTGCCAATCGTCGCGATTGCCTTCAGGTCCGCGGGCGCGTTCGTAGTTTTCGGTTTGCTCGAGCGAGAGCACGATCCCTTTGGCAATGTCATTCCAATCCTTCTGTTGGATCCCCCGGAGGACCAGCGGCAGACCGGCCGACCAGTCCTCTTCCGGCGCTCGGGCATCCTGTTCCGGAATCGTCAGATTGTAAGTCGGTGGAAATGCACCGCCCGAAAACTCTTTCACCAACTGGTGCGCGATGTCTTTGTAAGCAGCCTGCGGATTCTCCTGGCAGATCGTCTGCGCGCGTCGAAACAGATCGGCAACGGTTGTTTGTTTGTCGCTCATGATGAATTACGGCTACCTTACACGCGCGCGCGGTCTAACTCAAGGTGGGATCTTTGGCGGGCGCCGGCAAAGCGAAGCGGTTGACTGGAGCGCAAGCGTCTCGCTTGCAGGGCTTCTCTAAAAGACTGGCAAGCAAGCGAGGACGCTTGCGCTCCAGTCCAATCACTGCGCTCTGCCGGTGCACTCCAAACTTCTCACCGGGGTTCTGCCGGTGCACTCCAAACTTCTCACCGGCGTTAAAGGAAACCTATCCCACTAAATTTGCGTCTAAGGCGGTAACCACCCGGTCTTCCCTCGCTGTAGTCTGGCGATTTGCTTTAACGATTTTCGCACGCTTGAAATTTCGGTTTCGAGGAGGCCCCATGACTCTCCCGAGGCATCTTGTTTCGCTCCTGGTCGTCTACTGCTGCGTTGTCTCCTGTGTCGCGCCGCAAGCCGCCGTTGTTCGATCTGTAAATCGCGTCTTAATTCCTGAAGAGAATTCGAACAGCGGAATCCTGGACCAGACTTACAACTTCATCTCTACGCTCTTTTCTCAACAGCAGAACATGTCGGACGACAGCTCGAATGCAGACGAAGGGTTGAAGTTTCATTTGAGCGTAGCGCCGGGACAACCGGAAGCACGACCGAGCAGCAAGCTGGCGCAAGCCGATCCGCTGTCAGACGCTGAGACTCAGGCGATTCTTGGCCGGCTGCCTGCGATCAAAACCAGGCCAACTGATGAGGCCGATTTTGCGCTACGCGAAAAATCCCTGCCTCCGCCGCGCACCGGCGCAATTGCTCTGCAAGCATTTCCGCCGGCAGAACAGATTGCCGTGCCAAATCAAAACTCAGGCGGTGCGCTCGAAGTTCTGCGCTATTCACCTGAAGGTGATGTGCCGTTCGCGCCGAACCTGGGCATTACCTTCTCTCAGCCAATGGTCGCGGTGACTTCGCAGGAAGAGGCCGCTGAGAACGTCCCGGTGAAACTGTCGCCTCAGCCGTCCGGCAAGTGGCATTGGATTGGCACGAAGACGCTGCTGTTCGAGCCGGAGGTCCGCTTTCCCATGGCCACCCAGTACTCAGTCACCGTACCAGCAGGCACGACATCAGTGACCGGTGGCGCACTGGCGCAAACCCGGACCTGGACATTTACCACGCCCGCGCCGGCGGTGAAGAACTTCTATCCGCCGAGAGCAAGTGTCCAGCGCCGCGACGTGCTGATGTTTGCCGAATTCGATCAGCGCATCGACAGGTCCGCGGTGCTCGCAAATCTAAAGATAGTCGCAGGAGCGACTCAGGTTCGGGTCCGACCGGCCACCAGGGACGAGATCGACGCAGACGAAAACATCAGGGAGCTGGCAAAGAACGCTCAGAAGGATCGTTGGCTGGCGTTTCGGGCCGTGGACTCGCACGGCAATTCAACGAACGCCCTGCCTGCGGCAAGCGACATAGACGTAACCTTTCTGCCGGGAACCCCATCGGCCGAGGGCCGTCGCACCACCGGAGAGCCGCAGAATTTTCCGTTCATGACATTTGCCCCGCTGAGATTGGTAAAGACCTACTGTTACTACACTCCTACTGCGCTCTGCTCGCCTGAATACAGCTGGCAGGTTGAATTCAATAATCCACTTGATACCGAGACCCTCGCTGAATCGCAGGTTCATGTCGAACCGGGGATTGATCAGCTCAAAGTCAGCACCGCCGGAAACACCTTACGTATCGACGGGGTCAAAAAGCCAAACACGAATTATCAAGTCACCATCGATAAATCGCTGCGCGATAAGTTCGGCCAAACTTTCGAACGAGATCAAACACTCGAGTTCAAAGTTGCGGCGCTTCCGGCGCGAATCGGGTTGTCTGGCCAGGGGCTCGTCGTGCTTGATCCGCAGGGACCGCGACAGATCTCGCTTTACAGCGTTAACTATCACACGGTCAAGGTTAGCTTGTTTGTGGTCGAGCCAGAGGATTGGCTCGAATTTCAGCATTACCGCCGCACAATTTATAGCAACCAGCGGATGGTGAAGCAGATTGTGCCCCCGGGACGACTTGTGGCTTCGAATCAGATCGATTTGAAACAGGCGGCCAATGAAATGATCGAGACTCCGATTGATCTTTCGCCCGCGCTCAAGAACGGATTCGGTCAGGTGATTGTCTCGGTTGAATCGATAACCCCGGCGAGCGATATCTACCACAATCCGTTGCTGGCCTGGGTGCAATCAACTCAGATTGGTCTCGACGCATTTGTCGACCATGACGTGCTTGTTGGCTGGGCCAACTCGCTTACCGACGGCGCCCCGCTGCCGGAAGTGCAACTGCAAATCATTCCGGCGAGAGTCTCAGGTGTCACCAGCGCGAACGGTGTCGCGCAGCTGCAATTAAACCCTGTAAAAGATCCCGAGATGAGTGTACTCGTCGCGCGGCGCGGTACCGATGTGGCGATCCTTCCCGAAAACATCGAGAACCTGTGGGCCGATCGTGGCTCCTGGTCCGCCCAACCGCAAGCCGACGAACTGCGCTGGTACGTCTTTGATGATCGCAAACTTTATCGCCCGGGCGAAGAGGTTCATGTCAAAGGTTGGATTCGCCGCGTCGGCAGTAACAAAGGCGGCGATGTTGGACCGCTCAAGGGCGTGATTAAGCGCGTCAACTATGTTCTGGAAGATAGCCGGCACAACGAAATATTGAAGGGCGGTTTGACCCCAAATGCGCTTGGCGGTTTCAATTTTAATCTTAAGCTTCCGCCCACTATGAATCTGGGCAGTGCGCAAGTGAAGTTCAACGCCGAAACGTCTCTGACACGTTTTGCTGATCAAAGCTGGTTTCACAACCTCGAAGTCCAGGAATTCCGGCGGCCTGAGTTTGAGGTGACATCGAAAGTTGATACCGAAGGCCCCTGGTTCGTCGGAGATCATACGGACGTCAGCGTGGTGGCCAAATATTTCGCCGGCGGCGGATTACCAGACGCCGAGGTGAAATGGGAAGTGCGCTCAACCCCAACCACTTTTACGCCGCCGAACCGCGACGACTACACCTTTGGAAAATGGGTTCCGTGGTGGGAGAACTCGTCCGGCGACGGTGGCGAAAACAATGAAGAAGAATTGAGTGGACACACGGATTCTGAAGGAAAGCATCGACTCAGAATTAATTTTGATTCAGTGAAGCCGGCGCGACCGTCGACCGTAATTGCCGAAGCGAGCGTGGAAGATGTGAACCGCCAAACATGGACTTCAAGCGCAACCATGCTCGTGCATCCGGCGAATTTATATGTCGGTTTGAAAAGCGACAAGACCTTCGTCCAGCAGGGCGAGCCACTGGTGGTCCAATCGATTGTGACCGATCTTGATGGTCGCAGTGTAGCAAATCGGCAAATAAAAATGCGCGCAGTGCTGCTGGATTGGAAACAGATCAAGGGCGAATGGAAAGAAGTCGAAACGAACCCACAGGACTGCCTGATAAAGTCCGAAGCCGATGCCGCGCGTTGCACCTTCAATTCGAAACTGGGCGGCACCTATCGTGTCGTCGCGACGATTCATGATGATCGGGGACGAGCAAACGAAACCGAGATAACGCTTTGGGTCGCCGGTGGCAAACAGCCGCCCAATCGCGGCGTCGAGCAGGAAACGGTCCAACTGATTCCCGATCGCAAAAAATATAAAGCGGGCGACACGGCGCAGATCCTGGTATTGGCGCCCTTTTATCCGGCGGAAGCAGTGCTGAGCTTGCGGCGATCCGGCACCGTCAAGACCAATCGTTTTCGTATCGACGCGCCTACCTACACCGTGCAGGTTCCGATCGAAGAGGCGTGGACGCCGAATGTGCACGTGCAGGTCGATGTTGTCGGCGCGTCAGAACCGCCTGCGGTAGCGGGCGGGCCAAACGTTCGCGCTTCGCGCTCAGTGCCGACGGGGACGTCCGCGCTCCCAGCAAAACGGCCCGCTTATGCTTCGGGTGAGATCAATCTGTCGATTCCGCCGGTCTCGCGAAAACTGAGCGTAACCGCGACACCGCACGACAAGACTCTCGAGCCGGGCGGCAATACTCTTGTGGATGTTGAGGCGAGAGATGCAAACGGCAACGCCGCGAAAGACAGCGAGATTGCCGTGTGGGTCGTCGATGAGTCGGTCCTGGCACTGGTCAACTATCAACTCAGCGATCCGCTAACGCTCTTCTATACCGACCGCGA
>JBKPEE010000028.1:0-33333 GCA_046728235.1 Acidobacteriota bacterium | reverse complement strand
GCGGTACAGGATGGGCACTACTATAGCCAGGCACGTGAGAGGGTCAAGGTCTTCCGGACAGCGGAGCGGGCTGCGGCGAAGGAGAACTTCATCAGTTGATGCAAGATTGGGCCTCGCGCCGCTCTGCCAAAAATGAGCTATCACCGCAGGCCTTGTTACTTAGTCTGGGTGAGTCGCCGCTACGGACGGTGGCGGACTTGGGTGGTGAGCTCGAGCCTTAACGTGAGCAGAATTCATCATTTCCAACCAGCCGGTCTTTCGATAATTACTCAGGAAGGAGCTTCCCTGAGCAGGGAAGATGGCGTTAGCTGCTCTCTGCCTTTAGGCCTTCGGCGCTGGCGGCGGTTTCTTGAACCTCGGCTTTCTCTCCCATCACTACGCTGACTTCGTGCGTCAGACCATCGTCGCTGAGAACAATGAGATCGTCCGGCTGCGTGATCCCATCGAGTGTAACCCCGGCGATTCCGCGACATAATGAGTGTGGATTTTCCACCTTAATCCGATAGGTTGTCCGCCTATGCCGATAAGTGATTTCGAACTGGCGCCAGAAACGTGGGATGCATGGATCGATGGACAGTCGATCACTCTGTAACTTAAATCCGAGGATGCTTTCTAACGCTGCCCGATACATCCAGCCTGCCGATCCGGTGTACCAGGTCCAGCCTCCGCGTCCGGTGTGCGGCGGCACCGCATAGACATCTCCCGGCGCGACATATGGCTCAACTTTATATTTGTGCAGACCGGCGCGGGTTGAAGCATGATTGACCGGGTTCAGGAGTGCGAAGAGTTCGCCTGCCCGGTCGCCTTCGCCCAGCGTCGCAAACGCGATTACTGCCCACAAGGCTGCGTGCGTGTATTGCCCCCCGTTCTCTCGCACACCCGGCACATAACCCCTGATGTATCCGGGATCCAATTTCGTCTTATCGAAGGGCGGCGTAAATAGAATGATCAGTCCTTCGCCACGTTGCACCAAATATTGATCTACAGAACTCATCGCGCGTGAGGCTCGATACGATTCAGAGATGCCTGAAATGACGGCCCAGGTTTGCGCAATCGAATCAATCCGGCACTCATTGTTCTGCGCTGAGCCGAGCGGCGTGCCATCGTCAAAGTATGCTCGCCGATACCAGTCTCCGTCCCACGCTTTTTCCAGCCCTTCCTTTAACTTGCTCAGGTGCTGCATGTACCTGTCGGCGCGCGCCTTCATCTGATATTGCCCGCACAAACGCGCAAAGGGAGTCAGCACTGTCGACAAAAACCAGCCGAGCCAGACACTCTCTCCGCGGCCAGCCGCGCCGACGCGATTCATTCCATCATTCCAGTCACCCGAGCCCATCAGTGGCAAACCGTGTTCACCGAGAGTCAGGCTGCGATCGATGGCTCGCGCGCAGTGTTCGAGTACGGTCCCCTTTTCCGCTGATACCGTAGGCTGCAGATAGTTCTCGACCTGATCAGGTTTAAGCGGATCAGCCTCGATGAATGGGACTGACTCTTCGAGCACCGAGTCGTCGCCCGTGACCGTCACATAAGCCGAGACCACGTAAGGAAGCCAAAGCAAATCGTCGGAGCAACGGGTGCGGACGCCACGGCCCGTGGGCTCGTGCCACCAATGCAACACGTCACCCTCCTTGAACTGGTGCGCGGCCGCCCGCAGAATTTGTTCGCGCGCGACCTGTGGCTGTGAATAGAGAAGGGCCATGACGTCTTGCAGTTGATCGCGAAAGCCAAACGCGCCGCTTGATTGGTAAAAGGCTGACCGTCCCCGAACGCGGCACGCCAGCGTTTGGTAGAGCAGCCAGCGATTGACGAGCACGTCCATTGATGCGTCAGGCGTCTTAATCTCAATCCTGCCCAGCGTCTGATCCCAGAAGGCAAGTACCTGTTCGAAAGCTTCGTTCACTTCAGACGCATTGCGAAAGCGGGCGTTGATCGCGCGCGCCTCTTCTATTGATTCACCCTGTCCTAAAAGAAAGATCACCTCGCGGGCTTCGCCGGGCGCCAGGTCGATCGTCGTTTGGATGGCCGCGCACGGATCCCATCCGGCGCCATCCCGGCCGGAGAGTCCGGCGCGTTTTAAAGCCGCAGGCCTCGCCAGATCTCCGTTGCGGCCAACAAACTCCGTGCGGTCACAAGACATAGTGAGATGGCGCTCGCTCGTACCCGCGAACGTCACCCGACCTGCAAACTCGTTGTTATAAGAGTTCCGTGCAAAGATCGCACCCTCGCCTTCCTCCACATCAGTTATTACATGCATGGCTGATGATTCGCGGTTAACTCCGAGCACCAATTCCTGGTAACTCGTAATCGAAAGCCGCCGCGGACGATTGCTGCGATTCCGCAGCCTCAGAAGAGTGAGTTTCACGGGAGCATCGAGCGGCGTAAACACCAGCAGCTCCTGGGAAATACCATGACTGGCATGTTCAAAGACCGTGTATCCCTGGCCATGCCTGACGATGTAGGGCGTCGCTTCGCGAATCGGCAACGGCGTTGGAGTCCAGAGGGTGCCCGAATCTTCATCGCGGATATAGATCGCTTCACCTGCGGGATCGCTTACGACGTCGTTTGACCACGGCGTCAGGCGATTTTCGTGACTATTAATCGCCCAGGTAAAACCGCCGCCCGTTTCGGTCACCAGAAAACCGAAATCTTCGGAGTTGGCGATGACGTTGGACCAGGGGGCCGGTGACCACTGTCCTTCGCCAAGTGTGATCACGTATTCGCGCCCACCATCAGGAAAGCCGCCAAGGCCGTTGAAGAAAGCCACTTTTGGTTGAACCATCGGAGAGTCGGGATAACTCTGCGGCCCCAGTCGCGGTTGAAAGGGCGGCGGCATAGTTTCTTCGAAGGGTCGCCGGGCAAGCTGGTCTTCAAGAGATCCTCGTTCGCTGACGATCACTACCCGCGCCACGGCATGGAGTAAAATTCGATCATTCTCGGTCAGCTTGTCTGACCGGCGAATGAAAATGCCGCCCGGCGAATCCAACAAATCCGGCCCGCCTGAGGTTCGCACGGCTGCATGCAATGAATCCTGGAGCGGTTGCAAATATCCGCTCGGATGATCATTGAGGACCACCAAATCAAATTGCAGCCCTTTGGAACGCAAATACTGATGCGCGCGCAAGAGCTGGCGGGCCATAGCGACGTCTTCCTCGCGTTCAAGTCGCAGGATCACAATCGGCAGGTCACCGCTGATGCCATGCGGCCAAAGACCTGACTGCGTTAGCTTGTTAAGCGCCAGTACGTGTCGCCGAGGCCGCAGCGACGAATCCGGGTACAAAATGCGGCCGCCGAGCCTTTGGAAGAGATGGGCTTCGTCAGGATCGATGTGCAGATGATTCATCTCGACCTGGGCGCGCGTCCACGCCAGACGCGATTCACGTTCGAAGATATTCGCGTCGTGGTATTTTTCCGCCAATAGCACGGCCTTTTCTCGTGAGTCCGTGACGCCCGTGGTGAAAACAACCTGGACCGTTTGATTCGGCTGCAATCGCACGCGGCAACGAAGACTGAAAATCGGATCGAGCACCGGACCGACGGTGTTCGAAAGTGGTTGATCTTCCATCACCGCGACCGGTTCCGCTGTGGTATGACCTCGACCCAGAAAGCGTGAGCGGTCGGTTTCGTATTGCACCCCGGCGATCGTCTCGGCCGAAGCAGCCATCACGTGAACGCCCCAGACCGCTTCATCTTCAGCTGAACGAGGACGCCGGTGCGCAAACAAAGCCCGTTGTGGATGATAAAACTCAGTTTCCACGAAGAGGTTGCTGAAGGCCGGGTGAGCCAGGTCGCTGGCGGGTGCGGCAAGTACGATCTCAGCATAGCTGGTGAGCTCGATTTCTCGAGGCCGGGTTGAATAATTGGTGACCGATACCCTTCGCAGTTCGGTGTTGTCTTCGCCCGAAACGATGACTTCCATGTGCGTAACGATCCCGCCATCCTGGCGCCAGAAATCCGCTTTATCTTCCGAGAACGCTACCTCATAGGTGTCGGCTTTGGAGCACACCGGTTGATGGCCGGTTGACCAGACTGTGCCACTGCGCACGTCGCGCACATAAACAAAGGTGCCCCAGTTATCGCGCGTCGTGTCTGCTCGCCAGCGGGTGACCGCCAGCGGGCCGCTCATCGAATACCCTGCGCCGGCAGTCGTGACCATCACATTGTAATTTCCATTCGATAACAGTTGGCTGCGCGGCGTGGGCAAATCGGCCGTGCTGTACGCGCGGGTTACTAAACCCGTGAGAGTGCGGACCACGCGACCGGTGAGAACTTCTTCGGCGCGCGGGTGTACGGACCGCACTCCGCGCGGAATGCGCTCTTGCAAGAGCAACTCGGTCGCCCGGACACTCGGATCGCTGTGAAACCGGTTTTGCATCACGCTGCCGTTCAACAAATTGTCGAGCGCAATCAAACTCATGCCTTGATGATGGGCCATATAGGCGCGCACGACAGTAAAGCGTTCGCCCTTCTTGACGCGCTCGGGCGTAAAATCAAGCGCTTCATAGAAGCCATAAATCGAGAGCACCCCTTCACCTTCGAGCAGGCGGAGATTCTCCATCGCCTGGTTGGGAAGCACATTCGAGGCCAGCATTGTAGAGTAGGGAGAAACAACCAAATCTTCGATCAGTCCACGCTTCAACCCTAAGCCGGGAACGCCGAATGGTCCGTACTGATAATTAAGATTCAGATCACGCGCCGAATAAGCTGACTCGGAAATCCCCCACGGGACCCCGCGCTCGCGGCCGTACTCAATTTGCCGCGAAACCACCGCTTGATAAGTCTCTCCGAGCAGGGTCTCAGGATAGCTTCGCATCACCAGCAGCGGCATCAGATATTCGAACATTGTGCCCGTCCATGAGATCAGCGCTCGGCCCCCGTCAACTGCAGTCAATTGACGGCCCATGCGAAACCAATGTTCCTGGGGTATATCGCCTTTGGCGATGGCCACAAAACTTCCCAATCGCGCCTCTGACGCCAACAGATCATAGAAAGAATTGTCTGCCCGTCCTTCGCTGACGTTATAACCAACGGTGAAAACCTTGCGTTCCTGATCGAGGAGGAATTTGAAATCCATCCCATCGACAATCCGCGCCGCCGTACGTGCTATTTTGGCAAGACGTGAATTCAACATGCGGGCGGCTTCCGCCGCTTGCTCCATCGCGGTCGTGAGCTGACTAATCCAGGCCAGCACTCTATTGCCGTCCTGCACTTCTGAATTTGTCTGCTCGAGCTCTGCTCGCCAGGCGGCCAGTTCAATCAACACGTCGTCACAGATCTCCGAAACATGCGCGAGCGATGGTATTCGCTTGAGTTGCTGCCGAATCTTGAGGCCCCGGGTGTTCGCGATTTCGGGATCTGCAATCATCAAGCTCAAAAACGCCCACGGCGCCAGCAAATGCAGATCGCGACGAATCGCGCGCACTTGATGAAGCAGCGAACCGGTCCACCAACGCAGGTCGGCAAACCCTTCCTTGCCGTGCTCTTGTGCCAACGCTGCCACAATGTCGTCGATGACCGCAGAGTGCTCATGCAATAAATCGATTAGTTCCCTCCATTCAGTAAGCGAGGCAGAGGTTTTTGCGGCCAGTAAGACGACGCAGGCTTGAACTTCACCGCGAAGCTGCTTGATGGTGATCGCGTCCGTGCGCTGAAGCGACTCTGCCAGTTGCGACGTCTCTCTGGCCACGGCGTCCACGGTATCCTGCAGGCCGTTAATCACGCGCGGTGTCAATAATTCGTGATCGGGAAGTTCGAGGCAGGTTTGTTTGAGGGCGATAAGGTGACCGGCAAGATTGCCGCTATCCACCACGGATACGTATTGCGGCCACATAGGTTGTAGGGTTCGCGTATCATGCCAATTGAGAAAATGACCACGGAACCTTTGCAGCTTCTCGAGACTGGTCAAGGTAAATTCGAGCCGCTCGAGCAGCTCGACTATTCCGATATAGCCAAAGTCATAGGCTGAGAGTGTGGACAGCAGTAACAGTCCAATATTCGTCGGCGAGGTACGATGGGCGATGACCAGCGGCTCTTCCTGCACATTGTCAGGTGGCAACCAGTGATCTTCATCTCCCACGAATGTTTGAAAGAACCGCCACGTGCGCCGGGCTACGCTGCGCGCCCGCTGCATATCTCGGGCTGGAAGTTCCCACAGTTGTTCAGCACGCCGGCGACTGACAAGAAACGCGACGATAGGAGAAGATACCCACGCGAACAGAAAAGGTGCGGCCACCGGCAATGCCGGCAAACGAAAGATGCAGATCAAAATCGCCGCCACGGCAGCAATCGCGGCCGCGGGCCACATGAATCGACCAAAGGAATACAGATCGTGTTTACTCGATCTTTCGGCTCGGGCCGCAGTCATCCATTCAAGCAGATGTTTCCTGGAAATTGACCGGCGATATAGCGTCCGCGCGATGGCGTCAGTCATCAGACTTGCCTGATGACCAAGAAAGACGATCTCTAAAGCCAATTGCGCCGTGTTCGTGCGCAGATCACCCCAGACGCTCCAGAAATGGCTGGTCCAGGGGACACCGCGCGGATGAATGAGCAGGCCCGTCGTTACGTGTGCATAAACCGGGAAAGCCAGCACTAATAACGCGAATACGGTCCACCAAACCGGGCCGCCAGGAAGAAATGTCCAACCCGCGACCAGGAATAAAATCAGGGCCGGGGCCAGCAAGCTGCGGCGCAAGTTATCAAGAATCTTCCAACGCGAAATTGCTGGTATGAGGTTGGGCTGTTTGTTGCCCGCCGCGTCGGACACGCGGCGACGCAGCCATCCGGCGATTTGCCAATCGCCGCGAGTCCAGCGATGCTGCCGCATTGCATAGGCATCGTAGGATGTCGGATAGTCGTCGAGTAACTCGATATCGCTAACCAGCGCGGCGCGGGCAAAAATCGATTCGAATAGATCGTGACTCAGCAGGGATTCGACTGGTACGCGGCCACTCAGAGCTTTCTCGAAAGCATCGACATCGTATAAACCCTTGCCGGTGTAAATTCCTTCACCAAACAGGTCCTGGTAAAGGTCAGACGCTGCCGTGGTGTAGGGATCGATTCCGGTATTGCCCGAGAAGACACGGGCAAAGGATGAGCGCGAGGCACTCTCCAGCGAGATGCTGACGCGTGGCTGCAGGATCGCGTAGCCTGCCGTAACTCGTTGCGCGGCATCGTCCCAACGCGGACTATTGAGCGGGTGTACGGCCGCGCCCACCAGCCGCCGGGCAGCGTCGCGTGGCAACTGAGTATCGGCGTCGAGAGTGATCACGTAACGAATTTGTGCGTACAACTCATCTCTACCGGTCGCGGTCACAAAGCCTGTGTCACGCGCGCCCCGCAGCAATCGATTCAACTCGTGCAACTTGCCACGTTTTCGTTCCCAGCCGATCCATTTCTGCTCGGTTTCGCACCATTGACGACGCCGGTGAAATAAATGAAATCGAATCGGTTTGTCGTTACTGTATCGACGGTTGAGTTCGCCGATGCCATTCAAGGCCGCCTCCAAAATCTGTTGGTCCTCCGGCAGCTGCTCGCTGGACGCGTCGGCAAAATCTCCCAGCAGCGCAAAAAACAGATGTTCGTCTCGATTGGCGAGATAGCTGATCTCCAGCTTGTCGATCAAAGTCTCAACCGTTGCTTCGTCGGATAGAATCACCGGCACCACCACCATCGTGCATGCGTCGGGCGGGATACCTTTTCTTGCCAGGTCAATTTTTGGAAGTAGTCGGGGTGGAAAAATGTGAGTCAGGTCCCAGTTAAGTACACTCGCGATGAGATCGCTCGCCGGAATTAACGCCAGTAAGGCACCAATGATTGTGGTAGCGATTCCGGCCTTTGAACTCAGCATCGCCCACAACAACGAAACCGTGATTAGCGTCACCAGCAGGCTAAGCGTCCCCAGGTAGGCGATGGCTGGGTGATGTTGGATTGCCCTTGACACCTGTTCGCTTAAACGTGGGCGGTAGCCGACCCTTTTTTCCAATCGCACGACGCCTTCATCGATGAGAAAATAGCCGACATGTGAGTGCGCTCGATCTTCATTTGCCGCGCGCGCCTCCTCGGCTAATTGCAGCACCGTCTGTGCAATTTCGGGCTCAGTCTTGTTCGCCCTTCTGCTGATGCGCTCGATGACATGGCGATAGCGATCGCGAGTTGCAAAATCCATGCGCAGGTAAACTGCCGCGGGATCTTTGCCCAGTGCCGGATCTATAAGGCTGACGGTTTCAAAAAAGTCCTTCCAGTCAAGCGTGGACAGCAGCCGCATGCTGGTGATGATGTTGCCCACAGTAACCTGGGCGGCGGCCTGACGGTGGTGTTCTTCTTGAACGATTTTCTCGAGCGAGAGTCCTGCTTTTGTCAATCGCTGGTTGAGCCACTCGATTACCGGCATCACTGCCGGATCCTGATCGCGCAGGCGTTGTGTCAATTGCACCACAAACGCGCGACCCAGGTGTTTGCGAGCTCGAGGCAGCAGCGAAACCAGGTCCTGAGGTTGACGCTGGGCCACTCCCAGGATCTTGTCGGCCAGGGTATCGGCCTGGTCACGTTGCTCACGCGAAGAAGTAATTCGAGAGGTCAGGCGGCGCAGATTTTCGACCAACGCGAGCCGTAAGCTGATTGGCACCGCCCATAATTCTCCGATTGAGAGTGGTGAAATACGCTGGTAGGAATTGATGAAACGGCGCAGCGTTTCTGTGTCGAGGTGGCTGTCGGTGTGGGCAATTAACTCGACTGCGATCGCATAAATACGAGGATTATTCCGGAATCGACCTTCCGCCAGTTTTGGTAACTCCCGGTAATAACCCTTGGGCAAGTCCTCCCGGATTTCACGGATTTGATCTTCGACTATGTGAAAATTGTCAACCAGCCATTCAGCGGCGGGAGAGATGACGTGTTCTTTTCTGATTGACTCTGCCAACGCGTGGTAAGCGTTCAGCAGCTTGTCCGCGTTTTCTTTCAGCCGCGGCAGCAGAAAATTGACGCGCCGTGGTTTCCCGGCAATCTTGTGTTCAGCGGCGAGGGTGGCGGCGTACTGCTCGAGCCGCTCGATGCTGTAAAGCTCGTCGCGAATCGGCGGCTCGTCATCGATGCCGCGCCAAAATTTCATCACACCTGAAAACACTGAGTTCATTGCGCTCAAGCAGCGAAACAGATTCAGGGGGAATTCAGTGCAACATCGCCGGCATCGACGGGGGCCCGATAAACCGGCAAAGCCCATGGAGCATATCGTTAGAGCTTAATGTGTCTGCCCTATATTTGCGAAGTCCCGTTAATAGATCAAGGAGTCTTGAGCTCGCATTGGCCACTTACAGCAGCGCCGGGGATATGACATTTCTTGACGATGCGCCGCTGCAGATTGACTTCTCTGGTCTGCAGTCTTATTTTTACGCCGGATAAATATTTCGTTGGCACTGCGCTAAAGAATCTGGCCGTTTCAATTCAGATCCGCTAGCCCTTCGAACAGACCTTTAAGCGAAATCACAAATGGACGACAGAGACGGAGTTAACACCGATCCTGATTCTGGTCTCACGACACCATTAACTGCCCCCCAGGGCAGTACAGCCCCGCTACGACCTCCCCAAGGACCACGACCAGAGCAAAGACCACCGCAGACTGCCGCAAAATCCGGCGGGATTCCCCTCTGGGTATGGTTGCTCGGCGTGGGTGGCGCGCTCCTTTTGGTGGCGGTCGTTGCCGTGGTCCTTATCTTTTTCTGGTTCCGACAACCCGGCTTTACGATGGTGGTACGAGGAGCGCCTGCTGAAAGTGACGTTTTTGTCGATAACATTAGTCGCGGTGTGACCTCCTCTGATGGGTCAATCCGGGTTCCCGGCTTAAAAGCGGGCAAGCGGGTGGTGCGCGTTTCGCATGACGGCTACGTCGACTTCAACACCACAGTCACGGGACAGGATGGCGAGGTAAAGATCGTGGTGACTCAGCTGGTCGCATCAAGCGGCCCGCCTCCGCGTGGTCTGCCCAAAGAGATTGATTACAGTGGCCCGATGATCCTGATTCCGGCCGGCGAGTTCATCATGGGCGATGACAATCACAACGCAGATGAAAAGCCGGCACACAAGGTCACCCTGGCCGACTTTTACATCGACAAATTCGAAGTCAGCAATCAGCAGTACAAAACGTTTTGTGACGCCACCAAACACCCCTTTCCAACTAACCCGTGGTGGGATAATGACTATCTTAAGAAGTCGAATATGCCGGTGGTGGGAGTAAACTTCGCGGATGCGTCTGCGTATGCCGCCTGGGCAGGAAAACGGCTGCCCACTGAAGAGGAATGGGAGAAGGCTGCGTCCTGGGGTCCGGACGCCACCAAAAAGCGCATGTGGCCGTGGGGCGATAGCAACAACGCGTCACAGGCCACTCTCAATTCAAATCACCCAACTGCGGTCGGGTCAAAGCCAAACGGCGCCAGTGCCTATGGCGTTCAGGACATGGCCGGCAATGTTCTGGAATGGGTTGATTCGTTTTACCAGGCTTATTCGAATAACACGGCAACCGATCCGAATTTTGGATCTACTAACCGGGTAGTGCGCGGTGGAAACTTTCACTCGGACGTGGACGCGGCCCGGACCAGTCGCAGAATCTATGCGCCGGCTGAGTTTTCTGCTGAGGAAAAGAAAGAGCGGAGCTGGTTGATTGGTTTTCGTTGCGCGGTCTCCGCCAATGATCCAAAAGTCCAGGATCGCCTTCGCAATCAAAAATAGTTTTTTTGGGGGTACAAAGGGATGAGCACCAAAGGTATTACTACTTACCGTTTGCTAATCATGTTGGTCGGGACGCTCACCCTCTTAATATTTCTGTGCGGCACGGTGGCTGGCCAGGTGAATTCTACTACCTGGGACAAGCCGCAGCAGGTTGAGCGGCAGGCAAAACCAAAGCACGTTTACCACCCCACGCCAAAGGCCAGGGTCCGGCCAAAAACCCAGTTGGCCCCGCTCTTGACGGTTCAGTACCGAGTCTTAATCAAGAGACCAGACGGAACGCAGGGTGAATCCAGCCTTGCTTCGGTGTTTCATGCCGGCGATCAGTTGCGGCTGGGAGTAACCGCGAACCAGGATGGCTTTCTTTATGTCATTTACCAAAAGGAAAACCAGGACGGCCTGGTAATGTTTCCGGATTCGCGCGTAAATAACGGCGAGAATTATGTGAGCAGGAACCGGGAGTTTATTTTGCCTCCAGTTAACTGTCCGGCAGGCGATCCGAATCAATGCTGGTACCAGGTGACCAACGATCCTACTAAGGAATTCTTTATCGTGGTCTTCAGCCGGGACCAGATCGTTGATCTACCGAACTCAGCCGGAGGCAGCGAAGTGGTTAAGTCGGCCCTCGCCAGCGGCGTTCTCAAGAAGGAGATAATCGACAGCTATATCAAGAGCGCGCGCATGCAGGACTACAAAATGTATAGCCGTCCGGCAAATGCCACGAATGCCGGCAGCCGTTATGCCATTTGGGTGACGAACATTAATCGCACTGACAACGAAGAGGTGATCGTTCGTGTCCCCCTCAATAAGGGGATGTGATCCTGCCGCGGTAGTACATTAAGATCGAAAAAAACATTTCGTCTCGAACAATCCTGCAGATCATTTGGATCGTCCGATTAATTCCTGCGGGTTCGTGTGCGTTCGTGGAAATGACCACGAACTCAAAGGGATAGACACGAATTTCGTGTCGATTCGTGTGAATTCGCGGATCGTTCTCTTCCTCCCAAAATACAGATCCATGAAGTCACACGCAATGGCACGAAGCAAACGCGTTAGTGTTTTTTCGTCCGGCTTAATCAGTCGTCCGCTCTGCGGACTTACTCAGAAGCGGTCCGATCTCCCAGCGCTAAAGCGCTGGGCTATTTTCAGTCGTCCGCTTCGCGGAGGGATCAAAAGTCACTTTTGAGGCAAAGCCCCCACAGATCGTGATTCACCTTTTGCGTTAGAATGTACCCGCCATCAGTATGATAAATGTGCGTCTGCCGTTAACAAGATGCCTTTCGCAAAATTAGTCATCATTCAACCCGGTCATGCCTCGCGCGAGCTTAAAGTTGAAACCGACCTCGTCACAGTCGGACGTGCGCTCGACAACCTGATCGCGCTTGAAGATGATTCGAATGTCTCTCGATACCACGCGGAAATTGAATTGCGGAGCGGCGATTTTTGGGTCGTTGATCTGGAAAGCAGAAACGGCACCACGGTCAACGATCAAGCTATCGATTTAGAACATCAACTCGAAGATGGCGATCTTATCTGTGTTGGTGGATCGTCCATGATCGAGTTTCACCTGAGCGAAATCCCATGGGAAGCACGCGAAGAGCCGAGGGCAGAATCTCTTTCCGGCTCTGAGCAGCAAAACGCACTCCCCTCATCGTCAGTCAATGTCGCCACCAGTGCCGGCAACATCGCCGCCGGTTCAGCTGGTACGGCGGGGCAACTGCCTGCCGTCACAGCTCCGGCAACCGGGCTATCGCCGATTTACATTGGGGGAGCAATTCTGGGAGGACTGGTGCTGACGGGAGTTGTCGGCCTTGTGCTCTTCTTCAACTCGTCGCGTCGATGCAAAGCCACGGTTCACATCGTCAGTCCCCAAAGCGGCACCACCGTTAAAGGGCCGATTGCAATTCGAGTTGAAGCCGAAGAGACTCAGTGCATCGATCGCCTGATTTACCAACTTGATGGCGTGAAGGTGGCCAGCTCTGAGATCGCGCCTTACGAGGCGACGCTCGATCCTGCGGATATCTCCGGTCTCCAACCCGGCAATCATGTCCTGACTGTGACAGTCGAAGACGACCGAGGTAATCGCAGCGTACAGTCCGATGAAGTCGTCCTGGGTTTTGAAGGCGCCCAAACCAAAACTTCCGATAACAATACCGAGCAAGGACAGTCATCATCCGGTCAAGGCGATCAACAAACCACCGGCCGGCAGCAGAGCCTGTCTGCGGCGGAGATTAAACAAATGTCCGAAAGCCTGATCAGGGAGCTTTCGGGAAAGCGTGAATACATTCTGGATCGCGAGCTCTTACATCAAATACAGGCACGCACAACAGAATACGCCACGCCGGGGTTCTTTAGTCGGGCGCGCCCGTTTCGAGACGTGATTAATGATTCGTTTGTGAACGAGCAGGGACTTGAGCGGCCGTTGGGTTATGTTTTGGCAATGAGTCGCAGCAATTTTGATCTATCCAGGAGCAAAGGCGCGGGAACTACGGAAGGAGACGGACTTTGGAAAGTGCCCTTGACCCTGGCTCAAAACGCCGGTTACATCGGCCGTTGCGGGACCGCGACGCTTACGGATCAAAATCAGAAATGTGCGGCCATGGTCGCGGCGGCCTACATGAAGGCGCTGGAGGTCGATCTGTTTGGCGGCGATCCTTTGTACGCCGTCGCCTGTTTTGGCATGACGCCAAAAGACGCGGCGCAATGGCGCGACCAACTCCCGGCGGATCGTCGCGATCTATGGAACGTCATAAAATCACCTGCACAACGAGAACAGGTAACCCGATTCCTGGCCGCCGGTGTTGTCGGCGAGAATCCACGGCAGTTTGGCCTCAGCGCCGACAATCCTCTATCGAACCTGTACCCGAAGTAAGGCGTAGACTTAGAGCATGGACGTTGCCCTCACAATTCATTCCGTGGAAGGAGCCAGAGAAGTTCCGCTGAGCGGCTCGCGATTGACACTGGGCCGCACAAATGCGTCCGACGTAGTTATAAATGACAGCAGTCTCTCGCGCGTACACGCCAGCATCAACCGCGAGGGGGATCGGGTTTGGGTCATTGATGAAGGTTCCACCAATGGAACATCGGTCAACGGTGAGCCGGTATCGCCCGAAGGCGCTCCGCTTGCCGACGGCGACGAAATCTATCTCGGCGAAACCACAATTGTTGTCCACTTGCGCGAGGCAAGTGGCGACGACACGGGACCCGATGAGCGGGCATTAACACCAGCGCCAGACTCGATTGGACTATCAAAGCCCCTTATTGCGGCTGCGGCCGCTGCCGCAATCATCCTGTTGGCCGTGATTGTGATCGGCTTAGCTTATCGAAACAGTGGCAACAGCGAACGAATTACGGTGAGAAAGTACGACACCTTGAATGACAATCAGTTAGCCAATACCACCACAGATGACCAGAGGTCGCGAGATTCAAATCCTGCAAGTTCGCCCGGAACGACACCGGACTCGCTAGGCAATTTCTCGAGTCCGGAATCACTCCTGTCACCGACTAAACGCTACCTCGCTATGTCTGCCGACGAACAAAGACAATTTGTCGCCACTGAAGCGCAACATGTCGCCAGAATGATCGGAAATCGCGAGGGATACGCATTCACCCCCGAAGTGGTGAACAAGATCAAGATCTGGGTAGATGCTTATGCGCATCGGCTGAACAGTTCAAGGCCCTCGGGCGGCTGTAACATGCATCACGATCTGACGACTTTGCTAAATCGTGCCCGCACTTATGCTCCCGCGGTAGTAAAGGCGTTCAATGAAAAAGGTTTGTCGCCACAGGTGGGCATTTACCTGGCAATGATTGAGGCGGAATATTGTCCGTGCTTATCAAGCGGCACCGGGCCGAAAGGTTATTTTCAGTTTGCCTCTTCCACGGCCCGGAGATACGGAGTCCAGGACGTATCATCACCTAAGGACACGCGACCCGACGACCGCTGCAAGATAGATATCATGGCGCCGATTGCGGCGCAGTATATGAAGGATCTGATCGCAATGTTCGGGACCGGCCCCTTAAGTGTGCCGCTGGCGGTTGCCAGCTACAATTCGGGGGAAGGCGGCTTGAGCGGCAATCTGTTAAAGGCTTTGAATGCCGCGCGCACTTCTGACAATCCGGAGCGTAGCTTCTGGACCATGGTGGCTCATGAAGAGATCTTGAGTGACCAGTTCCAACGTGAGAACATTAAGTACGTGCCGCATTTCTTTGGCGCCGCTATTGTCGGCGAGAACCCACGGGTTTTCGGAGTTGATTTGCTACCAATTTCAAGTTACGCACAGCAAAGATCCGGCGATCTAGCTGCGGATCATTAGTCATGCCAGCACGCCTAACGCTTACCCTCCCCCCGACTTTCGGGAATAGAACGGTTGAAGTTCAGAACATACGCTTCTCGATAGGTCGAACCCCGGAAAACGATCTGACAATTGAGGACCCAAGTCTCTCTCGTCGGCACGCGCTCATCGAAACGATCGAAGGCCGCTTCAATCTTTCAGATTGCGGCTCATCCAACGGCACTTTCATAAACGGTAGACTGATTACTGCGCCCACTCAACTCGAGGATTGGGACGTTTTGACCTTCGGAGGGATTGGCGATGTCGTCGTGCGGGTCGAAGCGGATTCGGTTTCAGCCCATGAGGCAAATTCGGCGATCAATCGATACCATCTGGAAGCAGGCGCTCCTGCTGATAAGCCAAAAGCGCTTCTTCCGAATCCCTCTCTGTCTAAAATGCCGGTGATCGCGGTCGTCGCTGCGGTAGGCATTCTGCTGATCGCCGGACTGGCCCTCCTAATCGGCCATCGCTCAACCCCACCGAGCAATTTGAACTTGAACAAAACCAGGGAGCGATCCGGTTATGGTGACAATGCGAACGTGGAGAATTCGGCTGACGTTTCCTCACCTGCCGTGGGAGACTCGCCGGGCCCAATTTCTGACGGGAACAATTTGAATATCGAGCCTGGAGATTTGTCGGCCATTGAAACCTTTGCCTCGAAAGTCCTGGCAAGCATCAGCAGAGACACGCATCCCGTCCTGACCCAGAAACCGCTTACGGCAATTAATGTACAGGTCCAGCAATACCGGGGCTCGTCCTCGTTACAGGAAGAACTAAGGGCGATGAAGCGGTCGCTGCCGCAGGTGACGACGGTTGCGAAGAGTAACGGAGTTCGTACGCCTCTGGTGGTTTACGTGACGCTGGCAAAAATCGATAGAGATGGTCGCGGAGATCCGGCGCAGGTGGCCGCGGCTTTGTGTCCCACCCTGGCCAGGATGCGCGCCGTGTTTGGGGATGAACTGGCTAGCGACAGCCTGCTGTCTGTAGCTGCATTGGAAGAGGGTGAAGCACTTCAATCCCGGATCACGAAGCTCGCGGGTCGTGTCAATGACAGTCCGACGACCATCCGATCGATCTGGTATTTGCACGATCATCAGGTTATCAGCGAGCAAACGTATAATTTTGTCATCAGGTTTATGGCCATCGGTGTGATCTCGCAGGACCCGCGAAAGTTCGGCCTCGCCGTTGATCCGCTCAACTTCTGACATGCCACATTCATTGCGTGACGGCAACTGGACCAGTCGTTGACAAAGCCTACGTCAAAGAACAAAATCCCACTCGAAAGATCGCAGTTGTAGTGTGGCCAAATTCGGGATCAGACCAGAGAGATAACCATCACGTATGAGCCGTTATCGTAAGGTTGTGTGGAATGAAGGGATGCTCCTTACCCCCCATCATTTTCAACAATGGGACAACTATTACAACGAGTTACTTAATTCCCGCTTTGCTTCTCTCGCTCCCTACGAGTGGGGCGTGCTCGATTTTCAGGCTAATAACGAGGCCATCGCAAACGGGAATTTTGATCTGCTGCGCTGTCGCGCAGTGATGCCGGACGGGCTCTTAATCAACGTCCCGGAAACTGATCCGGCTCCCGCAGCTCGCCCGGTCGCAGAGCATTTTGACGCGGACGCAGAACGTTTGAGCGTTTATATAGCCGTGCCTGCCGCGCGTCCGGGGGCGCCAAATTTTCAACGAAGTGGCGGCCCGGCGGATCCAAACGTTCGATTCCTGCAAAGTCCCGGCGTAATGATTGATGAGACGACCGGCGAAAACGAACAACAGCTCGCGCTTGCCAACAGCAACCTCCGCTTATTGTTTGGCAGCGAGTTAACCGAAGGATATAGCGCCATCAGGATTGCCGAGCTGGAACGGACCCCTACGGGGCAGCTTAAGCTGGGTGAAAGATACATTCCGCCGGTCTTGAATATCAGGGCTTCACTATGGCTGGAAAACATGCTCCGCCAGCTGGTTGAAATTCTGATTACCAAAAGTAGTTCGCTGGGTGAACAGCGACGACAACGAACGACGTCACTCGCCGATTTCACCAGCGCCGAGGTGGCCGTGTTCTGGCTGTTGCACACGGTGAACTCCACCATCCCAAATCTGGCGCACCTCTTCCGTACGCCGGTCTTGCATCCGGAAAGACTCTACTTCGAAATGGCAGAACTGGCGGGCAAGTTGATGACCTTCACCCCCGATCGTCATCCCAAGGATATAGTTCGCTACGAACATGAAGATCTGTTCGGCACTTTCAGCCAGTTGGCTCAGGACATTCGTGACATGCTGGAAACCGTGATTCCCACACGCTGTGTGCCGATTCCGCTCGAGAAGGTGCGCGAGAGTCTCTACGCAGGCCGCGTTCTGGATGATCGGCTGCTGAAGGAAGCAGGATTCTATCTGGCGGTCCGCGCGGACATTCCCGAGGTGCAACTAATTCAGCGCGTCCCGCGGGTGATTAAGGTTGCTTCGCGAGACACGATTGACGTGGTTATCGGTTCGGCATTGCCGGGCGTGACGTTGACTCATGCGTCCCCGCCACCCGCGCCGATTCCAACACGTCCCAAGTTTCATTATTTTCAATTGGATGCTACGGGAATGTTCTGGGAGAGAATCGCAGGTTCGAAAGCTCTCGCAGTTTATGTTCCGGAAGAATTCAAAGACGAAGTCGTCGAAATGTACGCGGTGAAGCCATAGTTTGAATATAGCGGCAGCAACCCATTTCGATTACGCTGCAGACTGAGAGTCTAAGAACATGACCGCAGTAGTTGATCCCGCGGTGGGTAGTAGTCGTCGTCGCTCGCGATCGGGCAGTGACCTTCCCAGTCTGGCCGCGCCGGTTTTTGAGCTGGTCCTCAAGCTGCGTCTTGAATCGATTACTCTCTCCCCCGACCTGAGGCCGGCGGTCAAAGTCCTCTTACAGGAAACAGAGCAACGAGCCGCGACGCTTCGCTACCCAGAAAAGCAGATCAACGACGTAAAGTTCGCCTTAGCGGCTTTCGTTGACGAGACCGTTCTCGATGCGAACTCGCCTTTACGTGATGAGTGGGAAAAGTTTCCTTTGCAACTTGAGTATTTCGGCGAACATCTTGCCGGCGTCAAGTTCTTTGAGAAACTGGACGAACTCATCAAGTCGATAAAAACCGAAGCTGATGTCGTCGAAGTGTACTACCTGTGCATGCTGTTGGGTTACAAGGGCAAGTACAAGGTTTACATGGAAGGCCAGCTTCAGGAACTAATCAAGAACACCGCTGCCCAATTAAAGCGCATCGGCCGTCTGCAGGAGACCGACCTGTCACCGCATTGGAAGGTCGTCGATCAGCCAAAGCCGCCCAGCGATCCCGGAATTCCGGTCTGGTTGAAGATCGGTTCGGCGGCAGTTCTGATCGCCGTGGTCTTGATCTATCTGGTTATTTTACTGCTCTTGAAATCTGATGTGAGGACCGCAACTGAACAGCTATTGCGATAATGTCTACGGGATCGCAAATCAAATCTATTCTCGGCATCTCGGCACTGGTGTCCTTCTACGGAATTGCCAGCCTGCTGGTGATTTTTCTCGGCCCCTCAATTGGGCTGACTTACACGTGGGAAATCATCATCATTGCGCTGCTTCTCCTTACCTGGCCATTCGCGATCTTAATCAATCACCTGCGCAAGCGCCGCGCGCTGAAACGCGAAACGGCGCCGGCTGCGCCGGCCGAGGGTAAAGCCGCGCCGGACTCCACGCGGGCCGGTACGGCGCCCAGAAGAATTC
Source organism: Acidobacteriota bacterium (assembly GCA_046728235.1). Classification (GTDB taxonomy): domain Bacteria; phylum Acidobacteriota; class Blastocatellia; order Pyrinomonadales; family Pyrinomonadaceae; genus UBA11740. The sequence goes on along the minus strand of JBKPEE010000028.1, from coordinate 14,532 downwards.
ATGAGGAGTTGGCCCGGGCCGCTGAAGAAGCTGTGCAATGGTTGCGGAGTTCAAAGCTCGGGGGCACGCGCTCAGGTGATGCGCTGTATGCGTTGCCCTGGTATATCGTGGCCGGCCCCCTGGCGAGCGGCAAAACCTCGCTGGCGTTGTCCTCTGGTTTGGACCTTCAAACGCTTCCCAGCCAGCGTCGCGCTGAAATGAAGATTGTGCGGCCCACCCATCATTGTGATTGGCGGGTTACCGAAGCCGCCGTGCTCCTGGATACGGCCGGCCGTTATCAGAGTGATGGTCCGGTGCGCGAAGAATGGCGCGCCCTTACTGAAACGCTCAAAAAATATCGAAGTAATCGCGCCCTGGACGGCTATTTAGTGGCCGTCGATGCCGCGCGGATTCTCGCCTCCAACGAGACCGAGATCGAACAACAGGCAAAGACTCTGCGCGCGCGACTGGACGAAACGATCCAACTCGCGCGCGTGCGTTTCCCGGTGTACCTCGCGTTTACGCACATGGATATGCTTCCCGGCTTTGTAGCATTCTTCCAGGATGGAAAAAGTTCAGGTGAAGTTTGGGGAGCAACGATTCCTCTCGAGAAATCCGCGAACGCGCACGCTTTGTTTGATCTGGAATTTGATCATCTTTACGACTCGCTGGTGCGACGCCGTTTGCTGCGACTTGGGGTGCCGGCCGGACCGGCGACGCAACTTCAAATCTTCGATTTTCCCTTGCGCTTTGGAGAAACGCGCAGCAAGCTCGGGCTGTTTACATCTGCACTCTTTCGGCCGAATCCCTTCAGCGAGAGTCCTTTATTGCGCGGGTTTTACTTCACCGCCACCATGCCGCCGACTTCCCAGGCCGGGACAGCTTCGGATGATGGTGAGGAGCGAGCACCTCAGGCAGTGGGAACAGAGTTTTTCACTTCCCGGCTTTTCAAAGACGTTGTTTTGAGTGATAAAGACCTGGCCGTCTCATTTCAAGCCAGCCAAAAGAAACCGCCGCGCACAGGCTCGATCCTTTTGATCCTGGGAGCGTGCCTACTGCTCCTGTTTCTTGCAGGGTCGGCTATTTCCTACATAACAAATCGAAAACTGATCGCGGATGCCTCTGAGCGCGGGCAGCGAATGGACGAAATCACGCGCGCGGACTTTGGCAAGGATGTCCTGAAAAAGGATCCCACGGCCGCCCGAGTCGAAGTCGAAACTCTCGACGCGTTGCGTGAACAGCTAGCAACCCTGGATGCTCGGCCGCCGCTTTATATGCGCTTCGGCCTTTATTCTGGTAACGACATTGCCCCGTACTTGCGCACGATCTACTTCGATGGCGTTGAAGAGCGCTTCAAGAAGCCAACGGTTGAGGCTCTCGAGAATGATTTACGGAACTTTGCCGCCGGACAGCCATCGGCGACGATTACGACAAATGACGCCGCGGGCGGCGATCAAGCGGCCACGCCTTCGCAGGAAGATATTCTGGGCCGTCATTACGATCTGCTTAAGGCGTATCTAATGCTATCGGATGCCCGAAGGGTCGAGCCCACTTTCCTGGCGAGCACGCTCGCAGATTACTGGAAGAAAACCGCGCCGTCTGACACCGAAATTCTGTCGCTTCAGGATCTGGACTTCTACGCGCGGCAATTGGTACGGGATGACGCGCCTCACATCCGGGTGGACGACAAGCTGGTGAGTGATGTCAGGCGGAAACTGACAGCCTATCCTCCGGTCAATCGCTTTTATAAACGCATCGTTACTGAGATAAATGCGAAGACGACGTCCGTCAGCCTTGACACGATTCTTGAAGGTCGCGGTCGCGGTGTGATGGCCGGAACCTACCCCGTCCCAGGCAGCTACACAATCGATGGTTACCGCAACTACATAAAATCAACCATCGAAAATGCCGGAGAAGAGATCAGTAAAGATGATTGGGTAATGGGGACGTCCGCGTCGAGTAACTCGCAGGCGCAGGCTACCGACATCAGCAAGCTGCAGGCTATGTACCTGCGTGATTACACGGATCAGTGGCGGAAATTCCTGCGCGGCATCACTGTGCGTCCCTTCAGAACCAAAGATGATGCGGTCGAAGCTTTAAAGACGCTTTCGTCCACTGATTCTCCGATGGAGCGCATAATGTCAGAGGTCGCAAGGAATACGAACCTCTCAAAGAAACCTGAAAGCAGCGGCGTATGGGGTTGGATCAAGAGCTGGTTTGCCAGCGATTCCAACGAGCAGGGTGGCAACACCGAGGTGGAAAAGGAGTTTCGGCCTCTGTTCCAGTTTGTAACTTCGGGTGACAAGAAGGATAGCTCACCGATGTCGCAATATCGCGCCGAGCTGCGCAGAGTCCTTGACCCGTTGGAAGGAGCGTCAGAGAATCAGCTACAGCAAACGTCACAGGCGCTGTTGACCGGGAAAGACGATCTCGGCCTGCAAAAGGCCGAGCAGGCAATTTCAACCCTGCTCGACGGATTCAAGACGGCTGCCGCAACCGACACGGCCGGTTTACTCAGACAACCGCTGCAGAACCTGCGCGGCTTCCTGTACGGTGGTGGATATGAACAGATTGTCAGAGCCTGGACCGAACAAATTTATCCAAAAGCGCACGCGATCGAGTCCGGTTATCCTTTCACCGACACGGGAGAGGCGTCCATAACGGACCTGGCAGGTTTCCTGAATCCGTCCAATGGACTGTTTACGCAGTTCTTTGCCAAGAATCTGGCGACCTCTTTTGATGAAGTGCAGGGTCAATGGAAATTGAAGGAAACCGGCGCGGTCAGATTTTCTGACGATTTCGTGAAATACATAAACAGCGCACGCAAACTGCGTGAGGCGCTATTTGCAAACGGTGGGCAACAACCGGAGGTTGGATACGATCTGACACTGCAACCGGTCCAAAATACTGATGTAATCATCGAAATCGACGGCACCAAAGTAGAAGTGCGCGGCAATTCCGCGCAGTCGGCGCGATTTACCTGGCCGGCCCGCTCTGGTTCATCGGGAGCCAAAATCAGCGTGTTGCCGAACGGCGGTGACACGGCTGATCGGACCTTCCCAGGGAGTTGGGGTTTGTTCAGGATGATCGACGCCGGATCGAGGGGAACGAGTGGCGGCTCGCAGCTCGATCTTTCATGGAATGTGGGCAATGTTCAGGTACGTGCCACTCTGCGACCGGCGAGCGCCACCAATCCGTTCCAACGATCGTTATTCAGGAGCATGCACGCACCGCAAAACCTGCAAAAATGACAAAGGCGCGAGGAGATGTTTATGAATGAAGCCAAAGAGCTACTTGCTGCCGCACATCTTGACGAAGCGATTGCGGCCCTGCTGCGTCAGGTAAAAGCCAATCCCAACGATTCCGCCAGCCGCACTTTCCTGTTTGAGCTGTCATGCCTTTCGGGTGATTGGGACCGGGCGGAACGGCAGCTCGATGTAATAGGTCAACAGAGTGCCGAAGCTCAGCTGGGTGTCATGGTGTATCGCGCCAACATAAACGCTGAGCGTGAGCGCCGCCGGGTGTTTGCTGAAGGAATCCAGCCGCACTTTCTGCGAGAGCCTCCAGCCTACATCGACCTGTGTATCGAGGCGCTTAGGCAGGTAAGTCGCGGACAAATGAGCGAAGCGCGCACAACCCTCGATCGGGCCGAGGAAGAACGGCCGGCAATTGCCGGAACAGTCGACGGAAAAGAGTTCCAGGACTTTCGTGATTATGATGATTTCATCGCGCCCGTGATAGAGATCATCGTGAAAGACAAATACGTCTGGTTGCCGTTTGAGCAGATCAAGAGTATACAGATCTCACCGCCGCGGCAGTTACGGGACATGATTTGGGCGAGTGCGCGTGTGGAAGCGACGGATGGGACTATCGGAGAAGTTTATATGCCCTCACTCTACGCCGATACCACAAACTCAGCCAACGATCAGTTGAGACTCGGCCGGATGACCGACTCAAAGGAGTTGGGGGACGAACTTTACCAGACCCTGGGCCTGCGATTGTTTCTGGTTGACGACCAAGACAAAACCTTGTTTGAAGCGACGCCGGTAGAATTTTCCCACAGTCAGCAATCGGAGCCCGAACGAACCCAGGCCGCGCCATCCTGACACTGGGTGCTGTCGAGAGCGTTAGTCGCAACTGCCCCTGAAGAAAGGCAATGTCAGCGACGGTTCATATTCTTGTGCAGAAGGCGAAATTGAAATGTCAGCAGTGGTTGAGGCAAAACCTGTAGCCGCAGTAGTGGCGCCACCACCAGTGGTCGATCTGACCGCGTTGCTGGCGCCGATCCCCGGAGATAATCCAGCGGGCGAGAATCTCCAGTACGCCGGGGTCTATGACGAAATCCGCGAGGCACGCCGCGCCGACGACACATTGACTAAAGGCGACTGGGAACACGAACCCAAGGTCGCGGAATGGCCCAGGGTGGTTGACCTTTCGACTTCAGCGCTTGCGAGTAAGACCAAGGATTTGCAGATCGCTTCCTGGCTGATTGAAGCGATCGTGCAACTTCACGGTTTCGTTGGCTTACGCGATGGTCTCAAACTCATGCGCGGGCTCCACGAGCAGTTTTGGGATCGGCTTTATCCTGAGATTGACGAAGGCAACCTCGATGGCCGTGCCAATGCAATGAGTGCGATGGATACCCGGCTCGAAATTCCGATCAAGAGTGCGCCGCTGACCAGGAGCGGATCAGGATTCGACTGCTCATATATGCAGTGGGAGGACTCGACCAAATTCGACATACCCGAAAATCTCGAAAATCTGGACAGCGAGGCTTTTGAACGCTTTACCGCCATGAAGGCCGAGGCAGAGGCCGCAAACAAAACTACCAGCGAAGCGTGGCGCAAGGCGAAAGATAGTACGCGGCGGGTTTTCTACGAAGAGACTTTTGCGCTGCTTAATGACTGCTGGACCGAGTTCCAGGCACTCGACAAAGTAATGGACGAGAAGTACGCCCAGCAGACACCGGGCCTCGGCAATTTGAAGAAGACGCTTGATTCCGTGCGAACTTTGGTCGAAAAGCTCGTCAAAGAGAAGCGCATCCTCGAGCCTGACCCCGTCCTCGATGGTGAAGGGGCAGTGGGAAGCGAAGACGGAGAAGGACGTCCGGGAGGACCACTGCGGGGACGGGCCGAGGCGCTGCGGCAGTTGGCCGAAGTCGCCCAGTATTTTCAGAGGACTGAGCCCCATAGTCCCGTCGCGTATCTGGTACAACGCGCCGTCAAATGGGGGCACATGCCCCTTGAACTCTGGTTAGAGGAAGTAATAAAGGACGGCGCGGTGCTTGGCCACGTGAAGGAGACGCTGGGAATCGGGGAAGCAGACCCAGATTCGGGTCAGAATCCAGAAAAGACCTGATCGATTGTTCCTAACGCCCGCGCCCCCGGGGCTTCGGTATTTTCCGGTTTCTCAGTAAGGACAACGGAAAACATTGCGCAAAAAAGGCCGGTTGAGTATAGAATTCCCAACTCTTCCGCGGACCAGGAAAGGAAACAACCACGATGCCTAAGAAGGAAAGCATACAACACAAGATCGACCGTGTTCGCCCGCCCCGAGTACACATCACTTATGACGTAGAAATCGGTGGTGCAATTGAAAACAAAGAACTGCCTTTTGTACTCGGTGTGCTGGGAGATTTTTCCGGCCAGCCTGACGAGCCATTGCCGCGAGTCAAGGATCGCAAACTGATTGAGATCGATCGCGACAATTTTGATACGGTGTTGGCGGCGATGAAACCGCGCCTTGCCTATCGCGTCGATAACAAACTCACAAATGACGGCGGCAAATTGGGGGTCGAGCTTCGTTTTAAGAGCATGGATGATTTTCATCCCGACAATGTCGCGCAACAAGTCGAGCCTTTACGCAAGCTGGTGGCTGCGCGTCAGCGGCTTTCGGACTTGCTCTCGAAGATGGATGGTAATGACAAGCTGGAATCGATCCTGAATGAAATTGCATCAGACACCAATGCGCAAGCACAGTTGAGTTCCAGTCTGGGACTCGACAAGCCGGCCAGCGAACCCCCGGCGAAGGAGGAGTGAAATGAGCAGCGAAACCGCTAAAGAAAAAGCAGTAGTAACCGTCGAGCAGCAAGGTGAAGGAGACCTGCTGACGCGGATTCTGGACAAGGGCCGCCTCGCGCGCAATGAGGTGCAGGCGCAACAGGCAAAAGACATGATTGCTGAGTTTGTCCAGGAGTTGATGCAGGGTCAGCTGGTCGTCACCAAGGACATGGAGTCTGCCATTAATGCTCGCATTGCCGAGATAGACAAACTGTTGTCTGCGCAGCTCAATGAAATCATGCACGCTGAAGATTTCCAGAAGCTCGAAGGTTCATGGCGCGGTTTGAATCACCTGGTCATGAACAGCGAGACGGGCACCATGCTCAAGATTCGAGTCCTCAATATTTCGAAGAAAGAGCTGCTCAAGGATCTGGAACGCGCGGCCGAGTTTGATCAATCAGCGTTGTTCAAGAAAGTCTACGAAGAAGAGTATGGCACCTTTGGCGGCCAGCCGTTCGGGGCGATGATTGGAGATTTTGAGTTCTCCAACCATCCTCAGGACATGGCTCTCCTGGAGAAACTTTCGGGCGTGGCCGCGGCGGCGAATGCTCCGTTCATTTCGGCTGCCAGCCCACAACTGTTTGGCTGGGACAGCTACCAGGAACTGACCGAGGTGCGTGACCTGGCGAAGATCTTCGATCGGACGGAGTTTGCCAAGTGGCGCTCGTTTCGTGAGTCGGAAGACTCGCGCTACGTCGGGCTCACTTTGCCGCGCACGCTCGCGCGGATGCCTTACGGCGAAGAGACGGTGCCCACCGAAACTTTCAATTTCAAAGAAGACGTCACCGGAAAGGATCACTCCAAGTATTTGTGGAGTAATGCGGCTTACGCCTTTGGCACGCGCTTAACCGAATCATTCGCGCTCTATCAGTGGTGCGCCGCGATTCGAGGCGTTGAAGGCGGCGGCCTGGTGCAGGGTTTGCCGACACATACTTTCCAAACGGACGAAGGGGACGTGGCGCTGAAATGTCCTACCGAAATCTCGATCACTGACAGGCGTGAGAAAGAGTTTTCGGATCTTGGTTTTATACCACTGGTGCACTGCAAGAACACCGATTACGCGGCCTTCTTCGGGGCCCAGTCGTGCCAGAAGGCCAAGAAATACGATCTGGATGCGGCCAATGCCAACGCGCGACTGTCAACGCAATTGCAGTACATCATGGCGGTTTCACGCTTCGCGCACTACATCAAAGCCATGATGCGCGACAAGATCGGCAGCTTTATGTCACGCAGCGAGTGCGAGAATTTCCTGAATCAATGGATTATGCAGTATGTCGTTTCTAACGATGATGTGGGTCCCGCAATGAAGGCCGCGCGTCCACTGAAAGACGCTCGAATTGAAGTTGCGGAGGTAGCCGGGAAGCCGGGAGTCTATAAAGCCGTGGCCTTTCTCAGGCCACACTACCAACTTGACGAGTTAACGGTCTCGTTACGGTTGGTGGCTGAGCTGCCCCCGTCTGCCCGGGGCTAACGCAAGACTCGCTGGCCCTGACGTTTTCATTTGTCCGGCCGCGCTCTGAGCTCCGCAATATGGCCTCAGGCGATGTGGTCATTGTTACTAAGAAAATCCAGAGGAGGTTGCAATGGCGGTTGTTGATTATTTTCTGAAACTTGACGGGATAGAAGGCGAGAGCACCGACGCAAAGCACAAAAACGAAATCGAGCTTGAGAGCTGGAGTTGGGGCGAGACCCAGGTTGGGACCCACGCTTTTGGTGGCGGCGGTGGCGCCGGAAAAGTTTCAATGCAGGACTTTCATATGGTCATGAAGGTTAATAAGGCATCGCCAAAACTGATGCTTGCCTGCGCTACCGGCACCCACATCAAGAAAGCTGTGCTGGTTCTGCGGAAAGCCGGCGGCGAACAGCAGGAGTTCTACACGGTGACCATGACAGATCTGCTGGTCTCGAGTTATCAGACGGGCGGGTCAGCCCACGGAGATACAGTGCCGCTAGATCAGATCTCGCTCAACTTTGCCAAGATCGAATTCGAGTACAAACCACAGGATGCGACCGGCAAGTTGGGCGCTGCGATTAAAACCGGGTACGATCTAAAGCAAAACAAGAAGGTTTGACGCGGCAGATGCAAACCTCCGGGTTGCCGCATTGAATCACTTTGGCAGTTGAACTGATCTGAACCGAGCGCGACAGTGCTATCGCGATGTCGTGTATAGCACGGCGTGGGCTCTACGCACCATACACGACGCCCGCCAGGATTACTCGGCGGGCGTTGCTGGATTTGCCTGACGAAGAAAGAGTCATGCCCAGAACTGACAACGAGGTTCGCGTGACCCTGTCGGTACTCGATCGTTTGATCGACTACGAGCCGGAGGTTAGCCGTGAGGCGGTGGCCTCGCGTTCAAAGAACCTGAGACAGTTAAAACAGTCCGTAAGGCGAGACCTCGAGTGGCTGCTGAACACGCGTCAGCTTCCCGGAGGAATCCCATCGGAATTGAAAGAGACGAAGAAATCAGTTTTGGCTTTTGGCTTGCCGGACTTTACCAATCTGACGATCGATAGCGCCGACGATCAGCGGTTTGTTAAGCACGAGATTGAAGAAGCGGTCAGGAACTTCGAGCAGAGACTTGAAGGGGTGACCGTCTCAATAGAGCCCATCGATTCCCTGCAACGCATTCTTCGGTTTCGCATCGATGCCCGTTTGAAAATCGACCCGGCGCCGGAACCGGTGACCTTCGATACCGTGCTGCAACTGGGAAGCGGGCAATACCAGGTGCAAACCGATTGAGGAAGGTCCGGCAAACTTCACTAACAGCCCCTTTTAAACAATGCGCGACGAATTGCTAGGCTATTACGAACGTGAGTTAGCCTTCATGCGTCAATTGGGCGCAGAGTTTGCCCATAAGTATCCCAAGATCGCTGCCCGCCTCTCACTCGAGGGCGATCGATGCGAAGACCCGCACGTCGAGCGTCTGATCGAGGCCTTCGCCTTCCTCACCGGACGAATTCGTCTGAAAGTCGATGACGAGTTCCCCGAAATCACCGAGTCCTTTCTCAACGTACTGTACCCACATTACCTGGCGCCGATTCCATCAATGGCGATAGTCCAATTCGCGCCGAAAGAAGGCGCTGTGACTGCCGGGTTCTCAATTCCCAGGGGCACCGGCCTTTATTCAAAACCAATTCACGGAACACCATGCCGATTTCGGACCGGCTACGATACGACCATCTGGCCGATCGAACTGCTGAGCGCTTCATTGGAATCAACCGATCCGGTAGACACGCGTGGTCGATGGAATGAAGCCGTTATCAAACTCAGTTTTTCCTGCACTAACGAAACGGCGCTCGGCACGCTGAAAAAGGGCGAGACTCGAGAACCGATCGAGAGTCTGCGTTTCTTTCTCAATGGTGAGCCACAGGTCGTCTATCCGCTCTATGAAATGATTTTCAATCATGCCACGCGGGTGGAAATCAGCCCCGGACCATGGGTCGCTACTCCCCAGACTAAAAAACTCGAGTTGCCCAAACTGTCGAAGATAGATCTACCGCCCTCGGTAATCGAATATGTCGGCTTTGAATCAGCCCATAGCTTGCTTCATTACGAGGCCCGCTCATTTCCCGGCTATCGTCTGTTATCGGAGTATTTTGCGCTGCCGGAGAAGTTCTTATTCTTTGACCTCAAAGGCGTGGACCAGGCGGCCCGCGCAGGTTTCCTGACCACGTTTGATATCCGTATTTATTTGCGAGACGTATCTCCACTCAGGGGCCTCGTCGATCGGGCGACTTTTCAACTGGGTTGCACACCCGTAGTCAACCTGTTCAGTGATCTGGCGGAACCAATCAGGCTCACCAGCCAACAGCATGAATATCAGGTGGTAACGGATGTCCGAAAGCCGCTGGCAATGGAGGTTCATTCGGTTGAGCGCGTAGTTGCAGATGATCCGAAGCAAGGCAAGTCAGTTGAGTTCAAGCCATTTTATTCGCTGCGTCACGTCAGTGAGGTCGAGGCTGAGGATGCTACTTTCTGGTTCGCGTCCCGCCGCGCTTCGCAACGGCCGAATGATGATGGCACCGAAGTTTTCCTGACCCTGGTTGATTTGGATTTTAATCCGCACGTGCCGCCCACTAACGTACTCACGTTGCACGTCACATGCACAAATCGGGACCTGCCCGCCAAACTACCTTTTGGTGGACCCGAAGGGGACTTGGAAGCTGAAGGGGCGATGCCCATTTCGCGTGCTCACTGTTTGACCAAGCCGACAGCCACCCTGCGCGCGCCTTTGCGCAGGGGCACGCAATGGCGGCTCATTTCACAGCTGTCATTGAACCATCTTTCATTGGTGTCAGCCGCGGCGGATCACTCGCCTGAGGCTCTCCAGGAGATTTTGCTCCTGTATGACTTTATGGATTCCTCGGCTACGCGCCGCCAAATCAAAGGACTAAAACGCATCAGTAACCGCCCCGCGGTCCGGCAAATCGGCAGCCGCATCGGCGCCGGCTTCGTGCGCGGAATTGAAACCACGATCGAGTTTGACGAAGAACAATATGTCGGCAGCGGGCTTTTTCTTTTCGCCAGCGTCTTGGAAAGATTCCTGGCGATGTATGCATCGGTGAACTCGTTTAATGAACTCGTCGCCCTTACCAGCCAGCGTGAAGGAGTATTGAAACGATGGCCACCCAGAGCCGGCCAACAGATCCTCCTCTAGCACACCAGCTTTTTGACGAGGCCTACCGGTTTAGTTTTTTTCAAGCGGTGCGCTTGCTTGAACGCGTCTATGCCGATCGCGATCCCGTGGGCCAGGACGCCGACGTCAAGCGTGAGGCAGTCCGCTTTCGCACCAGGCAGACGTTTTCGTTCCCTGCCTGTGAAATCCACGAACTCACGGCCGAGCCCGATTCCGACGGTACGCCACCGGAAATGATGGTCTCGTTCCTGGGTCTGACCGGCCCGCTGGGGGCCCTGCCTCATCAATACACCGAATTGGTGATGGAACGGGCGCGCTATCGCGACACAGCGCTCTGGAGTTTTCTGGACATTTTCAATCACCGGTTGCTCTCGCTCTTCTATCGTGTATGGGAGAAGTATCACTTTCCGATCTCATACGAGCGCACCGGCGAAGATCAATTTACAGCCTATCTCTTCGACCTGATCGGCATGGGAACCAGTTTCCTGCGCCACCGGCTCTCGTTTAGAGATCAGGCCCTGCTTTTCTATGGCGGACTGATCTCGCAGCGGCCCCATTCTGCGACGGCGGTGCGCGCGATAGTTGCCGACTTTTTTGGCGTGCCCGCCGACATAAATCAATTTACCGGCGAGTGGTTGAAGCTCGGTGACAATGTCACCAGGCTGGGCAGCGCGAATAGTCAATTGGGGCTGAATACGATCGCCGGCGAAAAGGTTTGGAGCGATCAATCAAAGTTTGCGGTCCGCGTCGGACCGATGAGTCTGAATAGGTTTACACGCTTCATCCCTACGGGTGCGAGCTTCAAGCCGCTTTCGGAGATGGTTCGACTGCTGGTGGGTCTCGAATTCGAGTTCAGCGTACAATTAGTGCTCGCGCGAGATGAAGTGCCATTCTGCGTGCTTGGCAATTATGCCAGTGGCCCAAGACTCGGCTGGACCAGTTGGTTGAAGACACTTGATTTTGCCAGAGACGACGATCAGGTGGTGCTAGGCCAGGCATAACTGAAACGTTTGGGGGAATGCGCGCATCCCGGAGACTGGTAATACAAAGGGGCTAAAGATCATGAGCGTAAATTTAAAATCATTGATTGGCAGGCTCAATCCCACATGTCACAGCGCGTTGGAGGGGGCGGCCGGACTCTGCCTCTCGCGCACGAACTACGATGTCGAGCCGGAACATTTCTTATTAAAGTTGATCGAACGTGCCGATACCGATCTCGCCGCTATCTTTCGACGATTCGAAGTCAACCAATCTCGGATTACCAGGGATTTGACCACCGCGTTGGATCGCTTGAAAACCGGTAATGCTCGCACGCCCGGTCTTTCTCCGCGCCTGCCCCAGTGGATCCAGGAAGCATGGTTGCTCGCCTCGATCGATTTTGGCGCAGCGCAAATTCGCAGTGGACATTTGCTGCTGGCGCTTTTGGCAAATGATGAGCTGGGCCGGTTGGCACGCGACATCTCGCGCCAGTTTGCGGCGGTTTCAGTCGAATCGCTGAAGCATGACTTTGCCGAGATCACGGCAAACTCGATGGAAGCGCGCGAGGCCACCACGCTGGCGGATCAGCCTGGCGCGGCGGGCGCAGACGGCGACGCACCGGTTACCGGCGGGAAAGGCAAGGCGCTGGATCAATTCACTATAGATCTCACCGCGCGGGCGCGCGCCGGCAAAATTGATCCGGTCCTGGGCCGTGATTTCGAGATTCGACAGGTCATAGACATTCTCACTCGCCGGCGCCAGAACAATCCGATTCTCACCGGCGAGGCAGGCGTCGGGAAAACCGCGGTGGTCGAAGGCTTCGCCCTGCGAGTGGCTGCCGGTGATGTGCCTGAACCGCTGAAGAAAGTGGCGGTCCGCACTCTCGATCTGGGATTGCTGCAAGCCGGCGCCGGCATCAAAGGCGAATTTGAGAACCGCTTGAAATCAGTGATTGATGAGGTCAAAGGCTCTGCGCAGCCAATCATTCTCTTCATTGATGAGGCACACACAATGATCGGCGCCGGCGGGCAGGCGGGCCAGAACGATGCTGCTAATCTGCTGAAACCGGCGTTGGCGCGTGGCGAGTTGCGAACGATTGCCGCGACTACCTGGGCTGAGTATAAAAAGTATTTCGAGAAAGATGCTGCTCTGGCCCGCCGGTTCCAGGTCGTAAAGGTCGAAGAGCCTGATGAAGATAAAGCGATCGCAATGATGCGCGGTCTGGCGGAAGCGCTCGAGAATCATCACCGCGTTCGTATTTTGGCCGAGGCGGTTGAAGACGCAGTGAAACTTTCGCACCGCTACATCTCGGGGCGACAACTGCCCGACAAGTCGGTCAGCGTTCTCGACACCGCGTGCGCTCGCGTGGCGATTGGCCAGGGCGCGACGCCGGCAGCGGTAGAAGACGCGCAAAGGCGAATCGATCAGTTAACGACTGAGATCGGCGCCCTCCAACGTGAAGCGATTACCGGGGCGCAACACGCCGAGCGCATCGCCGAGCTGACTTCCTGGAAGACTTCGGAAGAAGCACGCCTGAGTAAGCTGAAGGCACAATGGGACGACGAGCGCAGGATTATCGACCAGATCCGGAACATTCGCGGTCAGCTGGAAGAGCACGCAATGCCTCGGACCACGCCGCCGAAGGGAAGCGCGCCGGCGCCGGTGGTCGCAACTCCTGCGACCAGCTCGGTGAGCGGAATATCAGCTGGTGAGGCGGTGGCGACTGCGGCCGCTCCCGCGTCAGCAAACCAACCAGGCAGCGAGCAGCAACCTGCAATTGATGTGGCGGCGCTGAAAGAACAATTGGCGCAGCTGAACGAAGAGCTCGAGAGAGTTCAGGGTGAGACGCCGCTGATGCAAGCTTGCGTCGACTCGCAAACGATCGCCGACGTCATTTCGGGCTGGACGGGAATTCCGGTCGGTAAAATGTTGACCGACGAGATTCAGACCGTCTTAGCACTCAAAGATCGCCTGGCGCTGCGCGTGATTGGTCAGTCGCACGCGCTTGACGCGATTGCCAAACGAATTAGAACTGCTCGAGCGGCCCTCACCGATCCGCGCCGTCCCGTGGGCGTGTTCCTCCTGGTGGGACCGAGCGGAGTCGGTAAAACAGAAACTGCGTTGACTCTGGCGGATACACTCTATGGCGGCGAAAAAAACCTCGTCACGATCAATATGAGTGAGTATCAGGAGTCTCACACAGTTTCATCTTTGAAGGGATCGCCGCCGGGATATGTTGGCTACGGTGAGGGCGGAGTTTTGACCGAAGCCGTGCGGCGCCGGCCTTATTCGGTGGTCCTGCTGGACGAGGTAGAGAAAGCGCATCCTGATGTCATGGAACTTTTTTATCAGGTGTTTGACAAGGGGATGCTCGAGGACGGAGAAGGAAGAGAAATTGACTTCAAGAACACCGTGATTCTGCTGACTTCAAACACCGGCACAGATTTGATCACAAAACTTTGCGCGGATCCTGACACCAGACCCGAGCCCGAAGCTTTAGTCGAAGCAATTCGGCCCGAGCTGATCAAGGTATTCAAGCCCGCACTGCTCGGGCGCATGGTAGTCGTGCCTTACTATCCAATTTCCGACGAGGTTATGCGCGAGATAATTAAGCTGCAGTTGGGCCGAATCGCCGCGCGCCTAAACGAGAACCACGGCGCTCAGTTCAGCTATGACAGTAGGGTCATCGATGAGATCGCCAGCCGCTGCAAAGAAGTAGAAAGCGGCGCCCGTAACGTCGACCATATCCTGACCCGCACACTGCTGCCTGAGATGTCCGGCGAGTTTCTGTCGAAGATGGCGCAGAGTACCGCAATCTCTCGGGTAAACGTGACGGTCGGAGACGGCGGCCATTTCAAGTACGAAGTGGTTTAGGA